>JAITHR010000208.1 GCA_031279895.1 Spirochaetaceae bacterium | reverse complement strand
CCGGAGCCAGCGGCCAAAAACACCGCGCCGGCTGTTGCCTGCGGCCTGTACTACACGGATTTTCGGTACCGGGAGCGGCGCACGATGCTGGTACTCACAAGCGACCACCTCATAACCCCTCTTGAAACATTCCGGCAGGATGCGGAAACCGCCGCAGCAGCGGCCCGGGAAGGCAGCCTCGTGGTTTTCGGCATACCCCCCCGCGGGCCCGAAACCGGCTACGGGTATATCGAAATCGAAAGCGCGGAATCCCGGACGGCGCCGCTCTGCCCGGTGGCGTCGTTTCGGGAAAAACCGGACAAGGCCGCGGCCCAAGGGTTTCTCGATACAGGCCGGTTCTACTGGAACTCCGGTATGTTCGCCTTCTCGACCCATGCCCTCAAAGACGCCTTTCGAGCCTGTGCGCCGGACATTGCCCGCCTGTTTGAAACCCTCGCGCCGCCGACCTTCGCGGAGTATCGCGAAGGGACGGAGACGGCGCATCCCTGGCCCGCGCTGCGGGAAGCGTACACGCGGGTTACGGGGATTTCGTTTGATTACGCGGTGGCGGAGAAACTTGCGGCGCGGGGTCGGGGGATGGTAATGGCGCGGGCGCGGTTCGACTGGCGGGACGTGGGATGCTGGGACGAATACGCCGCGGTGCTGGGAGACGCGGGGAGCAGCGCCGAAGTATATGAGAGCGGGAGCGCGTCGTGCTTTGTGGATTCTCCGGTGCCGGTGGCCCTCTGCGGGGTGGAAGACCTCATCGTGGCGGTTTCTCCGGGGGAAAACGGCGGCGCCGGCGCGGTGCTGGTGGCCAAAAAGGGTGAAACCCAAAAGGTGCGGGACATTGTGGAGCGCATTAAACTTGCGGGAAGGACGAAACTCCTGTAAGATGTGAAAAAAGTGTTAAATACCGGCGTCTTGGTATGCCGGCACTCTAAAGCGAGGTGTTACTATGGTTATATTAACATTGAATTGCGGATCATCCTCTGCCAAGTATCAGGTCTATGACTGGGAGGCACAGGATATTCTGGCGGTTGGCGTCGTGGAAAAGGTTACTATCGGCGGCTCCTTTATCAAGCACAGCGTCAAGGGAAAACCGGAATACACGGCTGACCACGACTGCCCCAACCACACCGAGGCGGTAGACCTTATCATCAGAACCCTGACCGATCCTGATAAAGGGGTCATCAAGGATATGGGCGTGATTAAGGCGGTCGGACACCGCGTACTCCACGGCGGCGACAAGTTTACCAAGTCCGTGGTTGTTGACGACGCGGCCATGAAAGCGTTCAACGAGGTGAAAGACCTGGGGCCGCTCCACAATCCCGCCAACATCATGGGCATCGAGGCCGCCAAAAAGGTGCTTCCCGACGTGCCGCACGCGGCTGTTATGGATACCGCGTGGCATCAAACCATGGCCCCCGAACAGTTCCTCTACGCGATTCCCTACGAGTGGTATGAGAAATACGGGGCCCGGCGCTACGGGTTCCACGGCACCTCGTTCCTCTACGTGGCAAAGCGCGCTTCGGTCCTGCTGGGCAAGGCCCCCAAAGATACCAATGTGATTATCGCCCATATCGGAAACGGCGCGTCCATCAACGCGGTCAAAAACGGCTGTTCCTTTGATACCTCAATGGGCATTACCCCGCTCGAGGGCCTGGTCATGGGAACCCGCTCCGGGGACATGGACCCGGCGCTGCCGTTCTACGTGGCCCGCAAAGCCGGCATCAAGCACGAGGAAATGGAGGCGTGGCTCAACAAGAAATCCGGTCTTCTCGGCATAAGCGGCCAGTTCGCCGACCGGCGGGACATCCAGAACGCCGTGGCCAAAGGGGACAAGCGGGCGAAACTGGCGCAGGACATGGAAATCTACCGGCTCAAAAAGTACATCGGATCCTATGTGGCAGCTTTGGGACGGGTGGACGCTCTGGTGTTTACCGCCGGCGTGGGCGAGTTCGGTACGCTTATCCGGGGCGCGGTGCTTGACGGGCTCCAGCACCTGGGTATCGTCTTTGACCCCAGGAAGAACGATATGTCCCACACGCGGAACACCGAAACGCGGATTTCGGCGGACAACTCGCCGGTGCCGGTCTTTGTCATTCCCACCGACGAGGAGCTGGTGATGACCGAAGACGCCTTTGCCCTTATGAAGGGAACCTACAAGGTCCATACCGACTTCACCTATTCCTTCCAGAGCAAGGGGTATGTAAACAAGGGACGCGCCGCGGGTCTCAAGGAAGAACTGGCCAAGAACCCGGACCTCAAAGCTATTATAGCCGAGCCTAAATAACCGCAAAGCGTATTTTGCGCGAACCCCCGCCTCTTTAGAAGGGGGGTTCTTTTTAAGAGGCGGCGGCGCCTGAAGCCTCTTAAAAGGCGCCGCTACCAAAACATAAAAAATGGAACTTATCGTTATTTTTATTATTGCCGTAGCGCTGATGATTGTCGGGATTTCCAAGCTCAAAATCCATCCGTTTCTCGCTATTATGACCGTGTCCCTCCTGTTCGGCCTTTTGGCGGGCATTCCGCTGGTGAACAGAACCGGTGAAGACGGCGCGGTTACCCAAGGCATCGTCAGTGTCATCGGCGCGGGCTTTTCGGGAACCTTCACCAGCATCGGCATCGTCATAATTCTGGGCGCGCTCATCGGCGCGATACTCGAAGCCACCGGCGCGGCGTTTAAGCTGGCGGACATGGTTATCAAAGTGGTGGGGGACAAGCATCCGGTGCTTGCCATGCAAATCATGGGCTGGGTGGTATCCATTCCCGTATTCTGCGACAGCGGCTTTGTTATCCTCGATCCTATCCGCAAGGCTCTGGTACGCAAAACCCACGTAAGCGGCGTGGCTATGGCGGTGGCGCTCTCTTCCGGTCTGTACGCGGCCCATGTGTTCATCCCGCCCACGCCCGGGCCTATTGCCGCGGCAAACGCCCTGGGGGTGGGGCATAACCTTCTCCTGGTCATGGTGCTTGGCACGGCGGTCTCTGTTCCCGCGCTTATCGGCTCGTTTTTCTATGCGCGGTTCGTCGGATCCCGGGTGCGTTCCGCTGAAGACCGGAAAGCCGACGAGACGGCCCGCAGTTACGATCAGATTCTCGCGGGTTACGGTACGCTGCCGAACGGCGCGATGGCGCTGGCGCCGATTATCATTCCCATCGCGCTCATGGCCCTCGGCTCCGTCGCGGCTATGGCCAAGTGGACCGGCGGGACGTCCCAGATTGCGGCCTTCCTGGGCGCTCCTATCATCGCGTTGAGTGTGGGGCTGGTTTGCGCTATCGGCCTCCTTGCCTCGTCGCAGAAAATGGGGGAATTCTACGCCATTACCAACGAGACTCTGAAAATCGTGGGGCCCATCCTCTTTATTACCGCGTCCGGCGGGGTGCTGGGGCGGGTCATCGCGGTTTCCGGCATGGTAGGCTTTATCACCGCCAACGCTCAGTCCCTCTCGGCGGCGGGCATTGTGTTTCCCTTCCTGCTCTCCGCGATTCTCAAGTCGGCCCAAGGCTCTTCCACGGTGGCGCTTTCCACTGCCGCGGGCATCGCTGCCCCGCTCCTGCCGGTTCTGGGTCTGGACACCCCGCCCCGGGCCGCCCTCGCGGTCATTGCCATAGGAGCCGGCGCGATGACCGTATCCCACGCCAATGATTCGTATTTCTGGGTGGTTACGAACTTCAGCGGCATGACCCCTGACCAGGGCTACAAAACCCAAACGGTCGTAACCCTTATAGAAGGACTATGCGCCCTCACAGGCATCGTCATCCTCTCTTTCATCCTCTAACCCGCCGCCGGCGGGTTAGAAGGTGTCGTAGAAAGCGGTCCGCACGCGGGTTATGTTGGCAACCTGTTCTTTGGAGCCGCGCAGCGGTATGGCGCCCAAAAGCGCGTCAAGCTGGGAGCGGAGCGCGGCTTTATCAATCGTAACCAGGATGAAAAACTCATATACGTCCCGATCAACCGTAACCCCGTCTTCCTCAAAATACCGCCTCCTCACCCAGAAGTCCGAATCCCGAACCGCGCCGGTATACGTCCCGTCAAACGCGCCTTTCACCGCATCCTCAAAAAACACGCCGAAATCCTGATCCGGAAACGTAACGCTCTCTTCGGTAAAACGCGCCTGCACGCGGGCAGCCACAAGGGGCGCGAAATCATGGGAAACGGTGAAACCCGCAAGCCATTGGGTAAGCGCGCCGAAGTTCCCGCCCGAGTTCCCGCTTATGAAAAGGTACGCGCCCTGATACAGGGGAAGTTCCTCCACCCCCCGAACCCCCAGGCGCTCATAGACCTGTACCCACTGGGGTATGTCGTCGGTCTTGCTTTCTATAATAAGCGTAAGCGCTTCGGTCTTCCCCGCTTCCGAAGACTGCGGGGACCACTCGACATACGCCTCTTTGGGACGCCCAACGCACCCGAAACAGAGCGCCGCAAGAAGCGCCGGCACCGCGAACTTCACGAAACGTCCTCCGGTACCGGCGGAGGTTCCGGGGACGCCGCGGACAGGGGCGCCGGATACGCCGGAAGTACGGAGAGCCTCGTTCTCTCAACCCCCACGCCCAGTTCGTCCAGTACGGCGGTTACGACCGGCGACTCCCCTTTCTCCCCCAGGTCAAACTCCCCCTCCCCCAGGTTAAGCGAAACCGGCAGGAACAGGGAAATCGGGCGGGAGACGCGGTCCTCACACCTAAGTTCGGCGCGTATCTCCCCGCGGCTCACGGTAAAGTCCAGCCGCGGCGCGAGAAGGCGTTCCGATTCCGCGGCCGGAAGCGCGATGACCTCCCGCTCCGTGCGGTCCCCGTGGGCAAGGGTCAGCACCAGCGCGTTTTCCCCCAGGGACACGCGCATAACGACCGGATCCGCCGCAACTCCCGCGGCCTCGTCAAAGGTCCTGAAACGTGCCGCGAAGAGCGTACCCTGGCCGCCGGCTGAGAGATGGAAAGCGAGAAAGCCCCGAACCTGTTCCTCCGGCGCGAAAGCGAAGGGGCTACCGGCCAGGCGGTACCGGTTATCGGTTCCCACCGCAAGGCCGTACAGCCCGGCGGAAGTCATCCAGCGCGGTTCCCCGGAATCAAGCCGGCGCAGGGCGCGGTGTTCCGCCTTTGAATCGCCCAAGTCGTGCTGGAACTGGTACCATTGGCTCAGACTGTCCGCCATATCGGTAAAAAAGCCCGCCACCCTGCTCTTGGAAGACACCGCAAGGGGAAGCTCCTTTTCCATGCCCCTCGCTTTCACGCCCCCGTAGGCGGGGGGCGGCTTAAACGGGAAAACCTCCGCCCGTATCGTATAAAAACCGGTCTCTTCCGGCACTTTCCAGATAAACGCCCCGGGCCCGTCGTCCCCCAGTCGCCCCTCGCCTACAGATTTCCTGTCGGCGTGCCACACGATATAGGGGTCAAGCCGGCTGTCCGCCGTAACCCGCGCCTCAATAAGAACCGCAATGTCCGGCGGCACGAAATAGGCGTTGGTGGAAAGACCGGGAAGGTAATACCGGATGTCGTCAAACGTCATTTCCGCGTCGCCCACGAAAAAGACCGGACGCTCCGTCTGACGGAGCGTCTCTTCGGCGCCCAGGACCTGAAACACGAGAATATAGGACCCGACGGCAAGGTCGTCTCCCACGGAAAACG
>JAITHR010000199.1 GCA_031279895.1 Spirochaetaceae bacterium | reverse complement strand
AAACATCAATGTTCCGTATACCCCTACGCCACCGCCCCGGACTGAAACGGGACGGGGCCGCGGCGAGACGCGCCGCTGGAAGCATAGCACCGGATTTCTCCGGCGCCGGCGCTATGCCGGGACCGAGATGTCAAATTTAAACTGACCGATTGGTTGACATTAAAAACGTATGTTGTTATAGTTATTTATATAATTTTCTTAACTAAGGAGTTAGTATTGTGAAAAAGATTATGGGTGTAGCGGTGCTCTTTTTTGTAGCATCGGTCTTTGTAATGGCTCAGTCTGTTACGGCTGAATGGGCTCAGGTTGATGGTAAGCCGAATATCAAGTTTACCAATAAAGGTGCCGAAGCGATGACCGTGCAGTACACCATTAAAGGTGACAAGGCCGCCAGTATCGACATTCCCGCGAATACGCAGGTAACCCTTCCCTATGCCGGCAAAAACGCGAACGCCGCCATCGATCCTCCGGTGACCAAACCGGCGGCAAAGCCCAAGCCCCTGCCTAAAGAGGCAACCAGTACGCCTCTGGGAGGCGCCGCCGCAAAGCCGGCAGCCGCACCTGCCGCAAAGCCGGCACCGGCCAAAAAATAATCCGCCAAAAGCCGCCGCACCTTTCGGCGGCTTTTTTTACCCCTCCGCCTTAAATCCGTCAGCTTCCCGACCCGACCTGTAAGAAAAGCCCGCGTGCGGGTTGACAGGGTATACTATTTTAGCTAGATTATAAAAAGTTTGAGATTTTCATGCTATTTTTGTTTTGAGGAGAGTTTTAATGGCTGTACCTAGGTCTAAAACGTCAAAGGCGCGGACGCGGCGCCGGCAGTCGATCAATATGAAGATCGTAAGCCCCACCCTTGTTGAATGTAATACCTGCGGCAATCTGGTTGTGCGCCATCGGGTATGCCCAAAGTGCGGGTTCTATCGCGGCAGACAGATTATCCTTCCGGGATCCGGATCAAAGGGGTAATGCGGCAATAGAAAAGCGGGAAGAGAAAAAAACGGGAAAAACGGAAAGACAACGCGGTGTTTGAAAGAAGTGGAAAAAGTGGGAAGTATACATGAAAGACAGATTACGGAAGATTATGGAGGAATGGTAACTATGGACCCATTATTTGACAAAATGAAAGCGCTCATCTCAAGCAAACTGGAGATTGACGCGGAAAAAATAACCCTGGACGCCTCGTTCCGGCAGGATCTTGGGGCGGATAGTCTGGATACCTATGAATTGGTCTATGCTATTGAAGAAGAAATGGGTATACAAATCCCCGACGAAAAGGCCAATGAGTTTGAGACCGTTCGGGATGCCTACGAGTTTATCAAGTCTCAACAGTAACCTTTGATGGACCGCGCTTTCCATGCGGTCCATGGTATCACGGTTTTACATGAAAAAAACGGTACACGCGCCTCCAACCCTATCATACCGGCAGTATCACCTTCCGGCGGTTGACCGAGAGAGAAAAAAAGTATTGACCGGCTTCCAGAAAACGCTTGCGATTAAGTTCAAAAACCTCGGGCTTCTCAACCTCGCTTTCATGCACCGGTCGGTTTCCAATGAAACAGGCAGCAAAGCCAACAACGAACGGCTTGAGTTTCTGGGGGACTCCATTCTGGGCGCCATAACCGCCACGCTGCTGTATGAACAGCTGGCCGACAGAACCGAAGGGGAACTGGCCAAGATAAAGTCCGTGGTGGTTTCCGAAGACATCCTTTCGGGCATCGCCAGGGAGCTGCAAATCGACGGCCTCCTTCTCCTGAGCAAAGGGGAATACCTCTCCGGCGGCAGAAACAAAAAGACCATTCTGGCAGACGCCATGGAAGCCCTCATCGGCGCTTTTTATCTTGATTCCGGGTATAAGGCGGCCTATGCCTTCGTAAGCCGCATCATCCTGCCGGAAATAACCACGGTGTTGCATAACCGGCATTATCGGGATTACAAATCACTGCTCCAGGAGTTCAGCCACAGGCTCGACAGGACCCACCCGACCTATAACCTTGTAAAGCGCTCCGGACCGGAGCATGACCACTTTTTCTGGGTTGAGGTGCGGGTGCATGACCAGACCTTCGGCCCCGGCACCGGCAGAAACAAAAAAAGCGCGGAACAGGCCGCTGCCAAGATAGCCTATGAACACCTTTCGAGCGTCTACTTTAAAAAAGAAGAGCGCCCCTAGGGGCGCTCCGTGCGGAAGGGGCCGGCATCGCTGCGGACCCTCTCGCAAAAGAGCTTATTTGTTTTCGATGGGGATGACCCGTTTCTGGCTTTGGGCGCGCTTTTTGATTTCCAGCGCGAGCACGCCGTTTTTGAAGTTCGCCGCAACCGCCTCCGGGTCGGTGTTTTCCGGCAGCATGAAGGAGCGGGTGAACCCGGCTTTCCGGCGTTCCCGTATCAGGTAGATACGCTCGTCTTTTTCCGCCTCCTGCTTTTCGGAAACGTTTCGCTGCGCTTCCTCTTTTTGCTTGGATTTGATGGTCAGGGTATTGCCGTCAAGCTGCACCTCGACGTCCGTCTCGTCGTAACCGGGAAGCTCAAGCTCCACCGTAAAGGCATCCTTGGTTTCGTAAATATCCACCGGAGGAAGGACGTGGAAGATACGCTTGGGCTGGGGGAAGGGCGACTCGCCGAAGAACGACTCCATATACCGGTCAAGGTCGCTCAAGGCGTGGTCAACAAAAGAAGGACGATACAAACTCACTGTTTTCATGGTACATCTCCTAAAAAATAAAAAGGTGGTTTCGACGCCGGTGAAATCAAGCTCCCTACAGGCTTCCGCTCCACCGCGCCATACTCCTATATTAGCAGAGTCCGTGCCAAAAGTGAAAAGTCCGGTACGCGCCGACGAAACCGGCGTTTGAGGAGCGTTTCAGGCAGGCGCACCGGTCAGCAGGCCGAAGCGCCCGTGTCATTTTAATACAACAGAACCGCCGTGTATGGTTTTTTGTAACATAATGACACAATTTCCCGAACCAAAGGCCCGTACCGGCGCCATTATGCCGCAGGCGGAACGGCGGCCTCCGGTCTTGGGAAGCCGCCGCGCAAAGTCTCAGGGCGTCGGGACGAGAGAGCGGGCTACCCGAAATCCGATGTAATAGGAGCGGGCTTCATGGGAGGCGCGGACGCGGTTTGCCGAGCGCAGGAAGCGCGCTTCGCTGTACCAGCTTCCCCCGCGGATAACCGCGTCGGCGAGCATGGACCCGTCAAGACCCCCTACGCTGTAGGGGTTGTACTGGTCCCAGCACCATTCGTACACGTTGCCGTGCATATCGAAAAGCCCCCAGGGGTTCGGGTTAAACGACCCGACCGGCGCGGTCTTCTTCCGGTACGCGCCTTTGGCCGCTTTGTTATACGGATAGTTCCCGTCGTAATTGGCCTGATTCGGGTCAATGGCGTTCCCCGTGTGGTAGGCCGTGGCGGTTCCGGCGCGACAGGCGTATTCCCATTCCGCCTCGGTGGGGAGCCGGTACCCGTCGGCGCCGTGGTTCCAGACTATTTCCTGCTCTCCGATGGTATACGCCGGCGTGAGACCCTCCTTCACACTCCGGGCATTGCAGTACGCCACCGCGTCATACCAGCTGACCTGTTCCACCGGCAGGGACGGGCCCTTGAAATCGCTGGGGTTGTTCCCTGTGACCGCCTGATATTCCTCCTGGGTTACCTCGTATTTTCCCAGATAAAACGCATCCACCGTAACCTTATGTTCCGTCTCGTCCCGATCGCGGGACACTTCCGAAAGGGGGCTTCCCATGGTATACGAGCCGGATTCGATACGGACGAAATCTTTCGGCGCCGCCGCGGGGGGCGCGGGGTTCCGGGCGGGCGGCGCGGTGTGCGCCGGAGGCGCCGGCGTGATTCTGACCGCGGGCTCAAGGCGCGTAACCGGAGATCCCGCAGCGGGGTGGCGGGTGGGGCGCGTCATGGCCGCCTCTTTCTTGACGTCCATAAGTTTCGCGCCGAGCTGGGTAACAAGCCCAAGCTCCTCCGGCAGGCTCCGGTACTCCATATCCCCCTCGCTGACGAAACTTCCCTCTTCGGTCTGGACAATGCCGACTTTGAACAGGTTCGTGGTTCCCATGTTGAGAAGGTCAGCGGTAAGAATGTGGGTGGATTGGGTCATCCTCCCCATTTCCCTGATTGCCGACGGGTCAATAATGCCGGAATACGGGATACCGGGCTCCGGCACGCGGGACAAATCCCAGGGAAACACCGCGTATTCCCGGCGGTTGGCAAGGTCAACGGTCAGCGCCATGGTAAGAAGATCCGCCTCCTCTTTGTCCAGAGAGGTAAAAGGCCGCATAACCGTCAGCTTCGAAAGGTTTTCCCGTGGCCGGAGGCTGGAGAGGAGGTTTTTTACGATGTCCGGGAGCAGGGAGCGCAGGTCCCTTATGGTGTTGTACCGCTGGTAATGGCCGGCGAGAAGCTGGAGCGTGTCGGTATGCGCCAGCATGATGAACGCGAGGTTCGCGCTCTTGACCTGTCTCGTGTGGACGATGATGAGCGTGTCCGCTTTGAAGGCGTTTTTGAGCCAGTCCGGTCCCGTGGAGAGACCCGCGCCGCTTATTTCCTTGAGGATACCGGAGAAATTGCCGGTAACGGGAAACACGGTAAAGGCGTTACGGATGTCTTCATGGTTCGCAAGCAGCACCATCATGGTTTGGGTATCCTCGCCGATTACGCCGGTAAAGGGCAGGAGGGTCAGGGTTGGTTTTGTCTGGGCGCGGGCGTTCATGCCGAGGAAGGATAAGAGCGCGATAAACGGAAGTAATTTTTTCATATTTTTCATTTTTCTACACTACGGCGCCGGGGCCGTCGGGCGCGATGCCCAACCTCCTTATTGATACATAAAATTGAAATTATACCTGTCATACTGACGGTATAAAAAAACTATGCACCGTAATCATATTTTTTTCAATCCCCCGCCGGCGGCGGTGGCACAGCATGGCCGCCTGTTGTTTCTTAATGGTGCAACACCGTGTCCGGTGAGTAGGCTTGCACAGCCCAGGCGCGGCTACGCTTCGCGCAGCCTCCGGCGGTTTGCAAGCGGCGCGTTGTTGCGCGCGGCAGCCTCCGACGATTCGGGGCGCTTACCGCAAAAAGCCGTACTCGTAGACCTTCGGCTCTATCTTTTTCGCCAGCGCCCTGGCCGCGTCCCGCAGCGTTTTGATAAGGGCGTTGTAGGTTTCGTCAGTGGACGCGGCGTTCATTACCCCATTCTCTTTGCGGCCTTGGAAATGCGCCCGAATGTCATA
>JAITHR010000146.1 GCA_031279895.1 Spirochaetaceae bacterium | reverse complement strand
AGGAAGAGCCGGTTTAAGGGCGCCTCATAAATAACAAGCGAGTTGGCAAAGCTCTGGGCAATGGTGCGGTTGCTCTCAACCGACGTCTCCCACTCTTTCTTGAGTGCGGCCACCGCTTTGTCGAAAATCCCGCGGTCAAGCCCCCGTTCCGCCGCGGCCCGCACCTCCTCCTCAACCGCCGCGCACAGTTCTTCCACCCGCTTGGGGTCGCACTCGAAATAGATAGTCATGCTTAGTTCACCGGGGGGAAGAAACGGCGAGAGGGAGACCGAAGGCCCGATAGAATAAACCCCGCCCCGTTTCTCCCTAATCTCCTGGGTAAGCCGTATATCGAGGTACTCTTGGAGCGCCGCAGCCGCAGCAGCCGTCTCTTCGCTGTAGGTTGCGGGCGCGTACCGCCCCAAATACACGGCACTCCGCGCCTCCTTCCCCTTGTACACCGACCGGTCAACCGCGCCCGGGCGGACAACCTGCGGCGCGGCCCAGGTATTAAACGGATTAAGCGGCCCGTCGGCGCGCTTTGACGGGATAGACGCAAGGTACGTCTCCACTGCGGAGCGGAAATCCGCGGCGAGGCTCAGGTTGCCGGTAAAGACAAAGACGTAATCCGCAGGGTTAAGGCACCGGTGTATAAAGCGCATGGCGTCTTCCCCGCGCACCTTGTCAATATCCTCAAGCTCAAGGGGCATAAACCCGGGATGGTTCCCGTACATCGTCCGCCGGATTTCGCGGGAGAAAAAATCCTCCGGGTCTTCTTTGGATTGGGCGATGGTCGTGCGGTACTGGTCGAGCATGGCCCGCACCGCGTCGTTATGGATACGGGGTTCCGTAAAGTACAGGTGGAGAAGCTCGAAGAACGTCCGTATATCCCCGCCGGTCGCGGAACCCTGAAAGCCCCGCAGAAACGAGGAGGTCCAGAACGAGATCGCGACCTGCCTGCCCATGAGTTTTTTCTGCAATTCCTGAAGGGAATAGGGCCCTACGCCGGACACCGCCAGCATTTCCGCCGCAAGGCGCGCCGATTTCTCCTCCGCCGCCGGCGCGGAAGCGGAGCCGCCCCTTGCAAGCGCGTAAAGCACGATCTCGTTGTTCTTGTTGGCGGTCTCTTTAAGGACAACCTGCGCCCCGTTTTCGAGACGCCACAGTATCGCGCCGGTCCGGGGGTCTTCGCTCTCTTCCAAAATAGCGCCCGGTGCGGGCGCCGTGTCAAGGAGCCGGTCGGTTACCGCCTCTTCAGACGGGCGGGGCAGCTTCGCTTTGCGCGCCTCTTCGATCAGCGCCGCGATACGCGCCTTGGCGGGCAGGGACGACTCCTCGCCGTCCGGTGCCATGACAAACACGGTAAGGTCCTCTGACACGAAATAATCCTTTGCCGCGCCTGCTATGTCCTTGACGCTGATTCCCGGAAGAAGTTTCTCCGCCGCGTCGAGTTCCCACCCAATATCCGTAACAATGGTTCCCTTGAGGAAGTGTTCGGTAAAGTCCCGCACGTAATAGTTTGACTCCTGGCGGTCCTGCTCCGAGACAAGGCGGATCAGGGTGGACTCAAAGGCGCGTTTTGCCCGGTCAAGCTCCCCCTGGGTAAAGCCGTAACGGGACATGGTTTCCTTTTCCCGCAGGATAGCCTTGAGCGTCTCTTCGGCGCCGCCCGCTTTCGCCTGGCCCCAAAAGGCATAGTAGCGGGACGAGAACCCGTACCTGCTGTTCCCGCCGCCGGCGCCCACATAGGGAGCCTCTGGATTGGCGGCGGCCCCGTCGAACCGGAGGGAGAGCATAAGGTCAATAAGATAATCGATCACCCCCTCGCGGTACGCCGCAAGGTCGGATCCTCTGGGCTGCAAACTCCGCTTATAATAGAGCTGTATTCCGGTAAAGGGGAGTTCCGAATCCGTGAAGATTTCAACTTTTACCCCTTTTCTGGGGGCCGGCAGGTCATAGATCGGCCTCGTAAAGGGCGCGGACGCCCCGTTCTCCGGCGCCGAAGCCGGGACGCGGGAGAAATGGGACGGGAGGGAGGCTTCGAGCGCCGTGCCGTCAAAGTCCCCCACCAGAATAACCGCCATATTCTCTGGCCGGTACCATTTCTTATAGAAGGACTCCAAGGTTGACGCCGGCGCGTTTTCAATGACCTCCGGCTGGCCGATGGGACGCCTTTCGGCGTAGGGGGAGCCTGCGAAAAGCACGGGGAGCATTTGGCGCCGCACCCGATCCATGGCCCCCAGGCGGGAGCGGTATTCTTCCATGATGACCCGCCGCTCGTCGTCCACGTCTTTGGGGTCAAAGGTGATAGCGCGAGTCCAGTCGTCGATGACCGCAAGCGCCGTGTCGGGAATACGCTTGAGCCCCGCGTCGTCTTCCTCGACCGGCACCTCGATGCCGTACACCGTTTCGTCATAGCCGGTATACGCATTGACTTCCGGCCCGAAACGCATTCCCAGGGAGCGCAGGTACTCTATGAGTTCCGCCTCCGGGAAGCGTTCGGTTCCGTTAAAGGCCATGTGTTCGACAAAGTGCGCCAGGCCCTGTTCTTCATCCGTCTCCAGCACCGAGCCGGCGTTGACCGCCAGCGTGAGGTAGGCGCGGTTTTCGGGCTTGCGGTTTTCGAGAATATAATAGCGGAGCCCGTTTGGAAGGGTTCCGGTGCGGGCGTTCGCAAGGAAAGGCACCGGATCAGAGGGCTTGCCCAGTCCGCCGTAGCGTGCGGATTCGGCGCGGGCGCTCGAGGCGCAGGAGATAATCCCGCCGGCCAGCGCAAAGGCGAGGCCGCAAAGGATACCGTACTTTTTCTTATTAGGGGAAACAATATTTATCATAGGGTTAAGTATACTGCATCCGTCCCCCGCCCGCCACCGCCGCCACCGCAGCCTCCGGCGGTTTCATAAGCTTCCTGATACCGCGGCACAGTCGGCAAAGACTGCTTAGAGCCGCGCCGCAAGACGCTTATAAAACAGGCTGGCCTGTGAAACCGCCGGAGGCGGGCCGGTGGCTGCTGGTGGCGGGAAAGAGGGAGGTATGGTATTTTTAATCTTATGGATAATACATCGCATAGTAATCTGACCTGGCGGGAAGAAGCGCGGAAGACGATTTTTCAGTGTCCGGTCTTTTCCGTTCGAGAAAGTTCCTGCCGGTCGCCGGATAACGGCCTCAGAAACTTTACCGTGCTGGACGCGCCGGACTGGGCTATTGTGGCGCCGCTCCTCGAAACGCCCCGGGGCGCGTCGTTTGTCATGGTGCGCCAGTGGCGGCATGGGTCCCAATGCCTAAGCCTTGAGTTTCCCGGCGGGGTTCTTGAGCCCGGGGAATCGCCGGAACAGGCGGCGCTTCGGGAACTGCGGGAAGAGACCGCCTATACCCCCGGAAAGATCCTCAGGCTCGGCGCGTTTAACCCCAATCCGGCAATCATGTCCAATCAGGTTCACTTCTTTCTGGCCCAAGACCTGCGGGCGCGGGGGGTGCAGAACCTTGATGAGGACGAGTATGTTGACGTGGAGATCGTGCCTGTCGGCGAGGTAATGCGCGGCATGGGCAGCCCGCCCTATATTCACGCACTCATGGGATCGGCTCTGGCGCTCTATAACCGGTATGAAAACGAAAGCGGTTGGTAAAAAAAAGCCCCGCCGTGCGGCGGGGTCTGTCGGTTACGGCGCGTTCCAGGAGCCAAGCCCCTGGCGGACTTCGCCGTCAACGCTGGGAATATCCAGCACGATATTCGGGGGGATCCTATGGGGGTTCTGCGGATCCGGCAGTTTCGCGCTGTTTGCGCGGTAGAGAATAATCCACTTGTTCGGGTCCCCGTATACCCAGGGCTTCGCGGCAATGTTCCAGAGACAATCCATCGAGGTTTCCCATGACTGCACCCTATACTGGGCCGAAAGGCCCGCGCCGCCGGACCGCTCTTCCCCCAGAGACGAGGCGATATGCGGCGCCCCTGCGGGTCCCTCTGGCCGCGTGGTTCCCGCGGTTCCCGCGGCGGCGGTAGGCGCCCAGGGGTCCGCAGCCTGCGGAGACGGCGGACGAGCGGTAATGGCGGCTACGAGCGGCGTATCCCG
The DNA here is from genome assembly GCA_031279895.1 of Spirochaetaceae bacterium. GTDB lineage: Bacteria > Spirochaetota > Spirochaetia > Treponematales > Breznakiellaceae > JAITHW01. The sequence continues at coordinate 858 of JAITHR010000146.1, read as the reverse complement.
CGTACCGGCAATGGCCGCGCCCGGGGGCGCAAGGGCCGGCACCGACGGCGTATCCCGCATAACGGGCCTCTGCCGGTCCGGTGGGGGGGCGCCGCGTCTTTCATTGGCCGGCGTACTAAGCTGCGGCACCTGCGGCGTTTCCACGCTGTTTTGCGCACTGCTTTGACCGGACTGACCGGCGGAAACGCCGGCGGATCGAGTCGTCGGCGCGGTATCCCTACCCCTACCCGACGAAGCCGGCGGCGCGGCCTGTGCGGACCGGTCGTATCCTTCAGGGGAGCGCGGCGTACCCTGTCGCCTTTCCCCGCTTTCCCCCTGGGCAGGGCGGCGCTGCGCAACGCTTTCCCGATCCGGCGCTACCGAAGCCGTGCGGGGTTCGGCGCCGGCGTTGTTCGAGGGGTTCGCTGCCCGCGGGCCGGATGCGCTCGCTGCCGAAGCCGTGCGGGGTTCGGCGGCGTTGTTGTTCGAGGGGTTTGCGGCGCGGGGGCCGGATACCGCGCTCGCCGGTGCCACTGAAACTGAAGCCGTGCGGGGTTCGGCGGCGTTGTTGTTCGAGGGGTTTGCGGCCCGCGGGCCGGATGCGCTCGTTGCCGAAGCCGCACGGGGTTCGGCGTTGTTCGAGGGATTCGCGGCGCGGGGGCCGGATACCGCGCTCGCCGGCGTTGCCACGAGACGGGGCTCCGACGGAGTGTTCGCGGCGTTACTTCGTGCCGGCGCCCCTTTTCCGCCTGCCCCCGCCGGCTTCCCGACAGCGGCAAGGGCTTCCAGCGCCCGCTCCGCAGCCTCAGCCGCGCTGTTCCAGTCTTCGGCGCCGCGGGCGGTTTTCGCTTCCCCGTAGGCGGCCTGGGCGGTTTTGTA
>JAITHR010000107.1 GCA_031279895.1 Spirochaetaceae bacterium | reverse complement strand
GGGGGGCGGGACCGCGAGGAGGGTTTTGTCCCGACCGGGGCCGTAATAGAGGGCGCAGGGCAGTTCCGGCGCGAAACGCGCAAGTTCCGCCTGCCAGTTAAAGACCAGGGTCTTGGGGCAGACCACGAGGCACGTGCCTTTCGCGCCGGCTGCGGAGAGGGCGCGGAGGAGGGTGATCACCTGCACCGTTTTTCCCAGACCCATCTCGTCCGCAAGGCACCCGCCCATCCCGTAGGCCCTGAGGTAATCGAGCCAGCGCGCCCCGTACTCCTGATAGGGACGGAGGGTGCCGCGGGCCAGGGAAAACGCGCCGGCGCGGAGGGAAATCGTGTGGTACCCCGTGTAAAACGCATAAAACCGGTACAGGGAACCGCTGCTTTTCCACGCATCCCCCTCAAGGACAACCGTGTCGCCCCCAAGGAGCGCGGGCATATCGTAAGAGGAAAGCTCTACCTCGTCCCCTTTTACCTGCGAAACCAGCCGGTCAAGCTTCGCCATAACCTCGGTATCGGGAAACGCCCGCCTTCCGTCGGAGAGCGTAACCCACCCCTGTTTCCGGTACTCCTCCATAAAGCGCCCGAAAGAGAAGCCCTCCCCCTCAAGCTCCACCACCGCGCTACCGGAAAGGTAGTCTATCCCGCGTCCCAAAGAAACGCGGAGGCGCGGCTTTGCGAAACTGAACCCGGAGCCCGCGAGGGAACGGGTCTGGAGGAGCGCGAAAGTGCGGGAGAGCTCGATGATATGCTTTTCAAGAAACCCGCCGGCAAACGACGGGGCCATGACGACCCGCCCCTTCTCCTCGTAGAACCCTTTCTTTACGCCTGTTGCGCGGCTTGCGCGGCTGAGTATGCCCCGCAGGAGCGCCCCCGGGGATTCGGCATAGACCACGTCGGCTACGCGGAGGGTTTTACGCGCCTCGTCAAAGGAAACCGCGGTCATAACGGCTTCGTTCTCAAGAAAGAGCGGCGGGAACCCGCGGAGGTAGTGGAGGGGGCGGACGTGGAGGTGTCCCCACTTGTCTATCTTCATAAAAAAGAGCGCCGGAACCGTGGTGAGCGCCCCGCCGGTTTTCACGGTCCACCCCGCGTAAATAAGAGGCATATTCGTAAAGGTGGAACAGAGCAGCGAGAGGAGCGCCGGAGCATCGGATTTCGGAACCTGCGCGCAGACCCTGTCGCTCCCGACCCAGCGCGGCCCTATATCCGCAATCCGGTATACCTCGTTCCCCCGCGCCGCCAGGGTGCGGGAGAGGGTATAAAACGCGGGGGCCGCCTCCGGCGCGTCCGGCGCCGCGGGCTTCCCGTATTCCGGCCTCCCGCCCCGCGCAATAACCGCGCCCTCCTCGTCCCGCAGCACAAGGGAGACCGCGACCCGGCCCGAGGCAAGGTCCTCGATAAGAAGGCCGCACCCGCAGGTGCCGGATCCCCGGACAAGAGTCCGGCCCCGGAGGTCCCGCAGGATGCCCGCCTCCGCAGCGGCCTCAATGAAAGGCGCGTCCGGGTGTACCACGCTGCATTCCATATCCTTGTTGAACCGCTGGAAAGCCCGCTCCTCTTCCCGCGCCGCCCTGTGTTCCGCGGCGGCCCGCAGCGCCTCGCGCACCGCGCCGGAAAACAGGCGGAAGTCGGGAACCGGCTGCCGGCTCCGCTCCCCGTGGAACAAACAGTGTACGCCGTCGGCCTCCCGAAAAACCGTGAAATAATACTCCCCGCGCCGCCACTTTCCGTTCCGCTCCGCTTCCCGCACCGGGACCCCGTCATCCGCTGCGGCGGGGAAAACGTTTTTTTCATCTGCCATTGCCATAGAGGGCCAGTATGGGGAAAAACCGCCGGCGCCGCAAGCCCCGCGCCTACGCGCCTACGCCTATGATTGAAGGGGCGCCGGACCGGAAACGGAGAACTGGCCGAAACCGCCTGATTCCGGTATGCTATGCCCATGAACATTACCGAAGACTTTATCATTCACTTTACCGGAAACGCCGCCACGGTTTCCAACGGACGGAGCCTTGCCGCGAAAGGCTGTTTTACGGATCTCTCGATAAGCGGGGACAACAGCCTGCTGTTCGGCTCCTGCGCCGGAAGCGGTTCCAAGCCCTACGCCTGCTCGGTTGATTTCTCCGATCCCCAGAAGCCCGTGCCGCGCTGTAGCTGTCCGAGCCGCCAGGTTCCCTGCAAGCACGTGGCCGGTCTCCTCTTCTGCAAGGTACAGGGCAAGGCGTTCACCACCCGGGAAATGCCGGAAGACCTGCGCGTGAAGCGTGAAAAGGCCAAAGCGCGGGAGGAAAAGAAGGCGGAGAAGAAGACGGAAACAGCGGGGGAAGACAGCGGGGAATCCGATGCGCGGACAGAGAAGGCGAAGGCCGCGGCCAAAGCGCGGGCCGCGTCCCAGGCGGTCAAGAAGTGCCGCGCCCAGCTTGAGGGAATCGACATGGCCGAGAAGATACTCCGCAATATCGTGCGCGCCGGTCTCCACAGCATTGACAGGAAAAACCAGAAACTCTATCTGGATCAGGCGAAGGAGCTGGGGAACTACTATATCGACGGTATTCAGGCCGCGCTTATAGACCTCCTCCTCACCGGATACGAGGCGCAGGCCCAGCAGGATTTCACCCCGGCGGTCGGTGCCGTGAACTACCTCTACGCGCTCCTTAAAAAGAGCCGGGCCCACACGGAACAGAAAATCGCGGACCACGAAGCGGCTAAAGCCGACGGCGCGGCGCCGGCGGCCTCCCGTGACACGGCGCTCAATTCCTCCCTCGAAGAGCAGACGGGTTACGCCTGGAAACTGACGGAGCTGCGGGAGCTGGGGCGGGTGGTGGAAAACGCCCGCCTCCTTCAGGCCGGCTTCTCGGTGGTAACGGACAACGCGAAAAAGCAGTTTGTCGACGAGGGGATCTGGCTCTGCCTTACGGACCGGCGCGTGTACCTTACCAGAAATTACCGCCCCTTTAAGGCGTTAAAGCACGTTCGGGAGGAAGACAGCTTCTTTCCGCTCCTTATGACCGAAGAGCTCTTCGTGTATCCCGGGGACCGGAACCCGCGGGTGCGCTGGGAGCGCTCGGAACAGCGGGAACCCGGGGCCGAGGATCTGCGGGACGCGGTGCGCGTCGGGGAAACGGATTTTGCGGAGGCGCTTAAGAGCGTGAGGAACCAGATAAAAAGCCCCCTTTCAGACAAAAATCCGGTTTTCGCCCTGCGGATTGCGCGTCTTGCCCTCGAAGGGACCGAGGGGATGGCGGTGTTTGACGAAAAGGGCGTGAAAATACCGCTCCGGCTGGATAATTTCGCGCCGCTTCTCAAGAGCGTATCCCGCGAACAGGCCGAGGGGAACACGCTCGTCTGTAGGTTCGACCAGGACATGAAGACCGATATACTCTGGGCCGTGCCGGTCGCGCTTGTTACCGGAGACGGCATCATCCGTTTTCTCTATTAGGCCGCCGGCCTCCGCCCGCAGCCTCCGGCTGTTCCGGCATGGCCGCTTGTTGTTTCTTAATGGTGCAACACCGTGTCCGGTTACTTCACTGGTTGCTGTTGTGGCGCGGCTACGCTTCGCGCAACGGCGGGCAGTTTGGAAGCGGTGCGTGGTGGCCGCGTGGTTTTGGGGCGTAGCGCTGTTCGGGGCGCGGCGCAAGACGCTTATGGAACCGTCGGAGACGGCGTTGTTGTGCGCGGGTACGCGGCGGTGCGTGGTTCGGGGCCTATTCCCAGCCGCCGGAGGGCCCGTCCCGCCTGCTGTCCATCGCGGTGGTTGCAGGGGCCGTGGTGTTGCGCTTCTTGTCGCCGCCGATATAAACGCTGCCGATATAAACCGCGTGTCCCTGGCCATCATTGCCCGCCTTATTTCGTTGGAATTCATCCGGCGCGTTTGACCCGTAGATCACCCCGCCTGATTTGGTGAACGTGCCGGAAACATATACCCCGCCGCCGTAGTAGGAGGTATTCCCGCTTATCGTGCCGCCGCTCATAGTAAACGTGCCGGAAACATATACCCCGCCGCCGCCGGAGGAGGAGGCGGAGTTCCCGCTGATAGTGCCGTTGTTCATGGTAAACGTGCCGGAAACATACACCCCGCCGCCGCAGCCGCCGCCGCCGCCGTAGGAGGAGGAGGAGGCGGAGTTCCCGCTGATGGTCCCGCCGGTCATGGTGAACGTGCTGCCAGACGAAACATACACCCCGCCGCCGCCTTCGTAGTTGGAGGAGACGGAGTTCCCGCTAATCGTGCCGTTGTTCATGGTAAACGTGCCGGAGTTCACCCGCACCCCGCCGCCGCTGCTGCTTGATTTGTTGCCGGTGAGGACCCCGCCGTTCATCACGAACTTCCCGCCGTTTACCCGCACAAGGCTCTTGTCCGCGCTGTTTTGTGCGCCCTGCAAAGTAACGCCCTCTTCCAGGGTGAACGTTACGCCCTGCCCTATCGTAAAGAGCGAAGTATTTGGGCTTGCGCTATCAAACGTAACCGTATGCTTCCCGCCGGCGGTTTTCAGGGTGATGCCCACCATCTTTTTGTCGGGGTAGGAAAACTCCGCCGGCGCAATCTCCTGGTCCCTGTTCAAAACAATCGTGTAGTTCCCGCCGGTCTGGACGTTTTTCTTGAGCCATTCCACCGCCTCATAGAGGAACATGGCCCCCTGAAACGCGGCCCCCGCGTACAGCCCGGCCTGGGTCATCGCGCCCCCGCCCGCGCCTCCCGCGGGCGCTGCGCCCCCTGTCTTGGGCTGCGCCGTCTGACCTTGCGCGGCCCCGCCCGCAGGCGCGGAGGTGCCGCCGGACATGAAAAACGCGGTGCGCCCGTCTTTCCGCAGGTTGTACGAAAACTGCGCCTCGATCCGGGCGCTCTCCACGTTAATCACCTTAATCCGAAACCGGAACGCATCCCCCATGTCTTGCAGGGAACCGGTTACGATGCCCTGGGCGCCCAGCTGCTTCCCGATGGACACGGCCACGTCGTCCCCCACGTCCCCCGAAAGCTGGAGGTGCGCCTCCTCCCGCAGAAGGTCAAGGCTCCGCCGCTCGACCACGCTTACCTTGCCGCCCATCACAAGAATACCCGTCAGCTCCTCGATGACATACTCGGAAAACATCTCGGAGCCGGAATCGAAGTTCAGCACCGCCAGGTTCGCCCCGCTCTTCATCTTCCCCTCAATGTCCCTGCCCGCAAGGGCGACCGCCTCGTCCAGCGTCAAACTCTGCTGGGCGCCCAAGGTTCCGGCGCCGCAGAGCAGAACCCCCGCCAGCACGCCGACAAAAAACCGTCCGCTTTTCATACACAATCCTTTTCATCCGTTTTCCCCATGCCAAGAGGGGGTACTTTAGTATACCTATACCACACCAAAGGCTTACTTGCCAACCGTCTCCGCAGCCTCCGGCTGTTCCGGCACTGTTGTTTCTTAATGGTGCGACACCCTGTCCGGTTAGGGGGCTGGTTGCTGCTTGGGCGCGGCTACGCTCTCGCGCCGCCGGTCGCGGTTCGGGAGCGCCGCGTTGTTGTGCGTACTTCGGGGCTTGTCGTTGTTCGGGGCGCGTGGCATGACGCTTATGGAACAGCCGGAGGCTGCGGTAAGTCTTTTATTCATAGAGAGTTAGAGACACGTCTCCCCGCTTTGGAAACA
>JAITHR010000085.1 GCA_031279895.1 Spirochaetaceae bacterium | reverse complement strand
AGATGTTGAAACGATAGTAGGCAAAAACCTGAGCAAGCGGGACTGGGACCTCGACGGGTTCCGCGTTTTGGCTGAAAAGGACGCGGCGACGGCCCGAATGCGCGGGATTGGGTATGCTTCATATATGAGTCCCGACTATCCGCCCCTGCTTCGGGAGATTTGGGATCCCCCGTCAGTTCTCTTTTATCGCGGCGAACTCCCCAATCCTAATCAGTCTTTAATCGCTATCGTGGGAACACGGGAGCCGTCTCCTCCCGCGCTCTCTCAGGCATATACTATTGCCAAAGATTTAGCACGGGAGGGGATTCCGGTTGTCTCAGGGCTTGCACGAGGGATTGACGCTATGGCTCATCGGGGAAACAGCGATGGCGGCGCCCCTACGATAGCGGTGCTTGCCTCCGGTCTTGACGAGGTATTCCCCGCGCTGAACCGGACATTGGCGCGGCGCATTATGGAACAGGGCGGGGTGCTGTTAAGCGAGTATCCGCCGGGGACGAGGCCGGAAAAATGGCATTTTCCCGCGAGAAACAGAATCGTCTCCGCCCTGGCAAGAGGAACCCTGGTGGTGGAAGCGCCCGCTGTTTCCGGCGCGCTCATAACCGCCCGCTTCGCGTTGGAACAGGGGCGCGATGTCTGGGTCGCGTCAAGCGGAGTCGATGAAAAAGCCCCATACGCCGCTCAAAGAGGGGGAACAAAAAAACTTGCCGAAGAGGGAGCGCCCGTAATTTCTTCTTTCAAAGAGATACTCAAGGAATGGGGCATGACGACTCATCGAGAAGATCGAGAATATCGAGAAAACGAGGCCGCACCGATGAAAGCCGAAGGGTTCAGCGCTTCGGCTTTGGCGTTCTCCCTTGCGCAGTCCCTAAATATTACCTGCGAGGAACTATGTCGAGCGAAAACAAAAAAACAATAGCGCAAAAGACGCCTCAAAAAACACCGGTCAAGAAAAATAAGAAACAAAACGCGGAGAGCGCGGAGGCTGTAAAGCCCCCCCGGAAAAAAAGCGCGGCGAAATCCAAGGCGAAAGCCAAAGAAAAAAAGGCGAAACCCAGGTCTAAAAAAGTTTTGATTATCGTCGAATCCCCTGCCAAGGCAAAAACCATTGAAAAGTATTTGGGGTCTTTGTATACCGTGAAGGCTTCTATGGGGCATCTTATCGATCTTCCTAAATCACGGCTGGCGATTGATGTGGATCATGATTTTGAGCCTGAGTATATCACGGTAAAAGGACGGGCGGAAATTCTCAATAAGCTGCGGGATGCCGCCAAAAATTCCAGTCTGGTCCTTCTGGCAAGCGATAACGATCGGGAAGGGGAGGCTATCGCGTGGCATTTGCGGAACGCGATCAGCGCCAAAATTGAGGGCGTATCGGTGCGGCGCATTAACTTTAACGAAATTACCCCGACGGCGATTAAAAACGCGGTGGCGAACCCCGGCGCTATTGACGAGGATAAAGTCAAGGCGCAAAAAGCCCGGCGGGTTATAGACAGGCTTGTGGGGTATAATCTTTCTCCCTTGCTCTGGAAAAAGATAAAAGGCGGCCTTTCCGCAGGACGGGTGCAATCGGTGGCGCTGCGCCTCATCTGCGAGCGGGAAAAGGAGGTGGAGTCTTTTATTCCCGAAGAATACTGGACTCTGGAAGCGAAGTTCGCGTGTGGAAAAACAATCCTCGCGGCCCAGCTGGTAAGCTGGAAGGGCGCGAAACCGGACCTGAAAAACGAGGCCGCGGTGCGGGACATCATAGACGCCATAACCGGCGCCGCGTGTCTTGTTACTGATATTCGGGAGACCGACCGGACCATTCATCCAAAGCCGCCGTTCACCACCTCCCATCTCCAGCAGACCGCGGCAACACGCCTTGGCTTTACCGGCAAGAAAACCATGCAAATAGCCCAGCAGCTGTACGAAGGGGTGGCTATCGGAAGCGCCATGACCGGCCTTATTACCTATATGCGTACCGACTCGACGCGGATTTCACAGGCCGCGCTCGATGCGGTTCGGGAGTGGATAGAGAAGCATTATCCTTCGGACCTGCCGGCGCAGGCCGTCGTCTATGCGGTGGGTAAAAAGGCGCAGGACGCCCATGAAGCGATACGCCCCACCTATGTTTCGTATACCCCGGATACACTGAAATACTATCTCAATCGGGAACAGCTGCGGCTCTACGGGATTATCTGGGAACGCTTTGTGGCAAGCCAGATGAAAAACGCCCAAACCAGGACCATAAGCGTATCCGTTCAGGCGGGGGACGGGATTTTCAGAATAACCGGCACGAAAATCATTGAGCGGGGCTTTTATAACGTGCTACAATACCTCGCCTCAAAAGAAGAGACCCCCAAGGCGTTTCCCCCGCTCTCTGTCGGGGATATTCTTGTCCCCAGGGAATTCTGGCCGGAGCAGCATTTCACCCAGGGGCCGGCGCGCTATACCGACGCTTCTATCGTGAAAACCCTTGAGGAAAAGGGCATAGGCCGGCCCTCAACCTACGCGCCTATTATTTCGGTGTTACTGGATCGCTATTACGTGAACCGCTCGAACAGGCAGCTCGTTCCGACCGTGTTAGGCCGGTTAATCAGCGATATGCTTATCACTCATTTTCCAAACGTGGTGGATTCCGAGTTTACCGCGTACATGGAAAACAAGCTCGACGAGGTTGAGGAGAGCCGCCTTGAGTGGACCGCCATGATTCGGGAGTTTTACCCTCCCTTTAAGAAAAAAGTGGACGAGGTTGAACAGACACTGGTGTCTTTCAAGGGGTCTTTGGACGAGGTTACTGATAAAATCTGCGAGAAATGCGGAAAGCCGATGCTCAAGAAGCTGGGACGCTACGGGTATTTTCTCGCGTGCTCCGGTTTTCCGTTGTGCCGGAATGCCAAATCCATACCGGTTGCGGTCTGTCCGGTCTGCGGCGGGGACGTTATTGCCCGCAAGACCAAAGCGCGGGGCAAGGAGTTTTACGGATGCGCCAATTATCCCCGCTGTGATTTTATAAGTCTCTTTAAGCCCATAGACCAGCGCTGCCCCCAATGCGGCAATTTTATGGTGGAGAAATACGACAAGAAACACGGAGCCCACAAGGCGTGTATCAATCCATCATGCGATTACCTCCACAGCCCTTCTCCCCCTCCCCTTACAACAGCCGGCGGCGGAGGCACAGCATGGCCGCCTGTTGTTTCAGAGTAGTGCAACACCCCGCCGGCGGCGGGTGGCACAGCATGGCCGCCTGTTGTTTCCAAGTGGTGCAACACCCTGTCCGGTGAGCGGGCTGGTTGCTGTTTAGGCGCGGCTACGCTTCGCGCAGCCTCCGGCGGTTTGGAAGCCGTGCGTTGTTGTGCGTTGTTCGGGGCTTGTGGTGGTTCGGGGCGCGGCGCCGCGCAAAAAGAAAGGCGCGGCCCCCCGTGGTGTGGGGGAACCGCGCCTGTTACGTGTCAGCTCTGACTAGGTGGTGGTCTCGAACGTGGTCGTCGCGCTGATGGTTACGTCAGCGGAAGCATAACCCTTCAGCGTAATCGTCCCATCGGTAGCGTTTCCGCCTGTGGAAGTTCCAGCTACAAGACTGCCGTTGATTACGGCGGGAGTGCTGTTGTCTAGGTTTGTTATATGAGTACCGCCTGCTCCCGCAAATTTCAGATTGGCGGCGGCGTCAGCCGTGGCCGTAAGTTGTGCTGATGTAGCGCCTGATTTTGCTACCGCGTGAGCGCTGCCGCCGGTGAACGTAAGTTTCGCGCCGCCGCCGTCCGCCGCCGCAGCGTTCTTTGGTGAAAGCACGATTGCGGTTGCGGCGTTTGCTTTAAGCACGATGCTGCCGTTTGTTACATCCAACACTTTCTCAGCCGCCACCGTGATTGTCTTGCCAGCCGCGACAGTCAGGGTTTTCCCCGCCGGCACCGCAAAGTCCGCGGTAAGGGAGAGATCATTGCCCAGGGTAACTGCCGGCGCAAACCCGAGCGCCGCGGTGACTTTGGCCGCGGTGGGGCTTGCCGCCAAGACGCCGATGTCGGTAATCGCGCCGCCTCCAGCGCCGAATTGTATCGTGTCGGTAGCCTCGAGCACAGTCAGCACCGCGATAAGCGCCGCGTCAAAGGTATCGTCGAGGTTTGTATCACCAACATCAGTGCCGCCGTGGTCATACTTCACTTTGTTGGGAGTGCCGGCGGTAAATTTAATGGTATTGTTATCCTCGCCATTACCAACCGTATACTCCTGCGCCACAATAACCACCGGCTTGCCGGACGCCGCCGCAACCGCGCCCACGTCTCCGTCCTGCGCCCCTACCGCAATCTTGACCGTAATGTCCGACGTGCCGCTTAAGAGTTTGCCGCTTGGAGCCGGAGTGGCCGCCGCGTCCAGTCCCTTCACCCACAGCACCGGCTTCCCGCTGGTGGCGTCATGTTCCGCGATAAGCACCGGAGTACCGCTCGGGGCAGCGTACCCGGTAGGCGCGGAAGCCGCGTCGGTGATAAGCGCCTCTTTGCCGGTGTCCTTGACGTACACTTTGATACCCGCGCCGTCCTTAAACGACGCGGTCGTGGTGGTGCCGGTAATTTTCAGCGCCGTGTCCCCGGCTGTTACCGCGAAAGGCGCCGAATCTTTTTCGGTAATAAGCGGCGCCTCCGACGCGCTGGTGGTTGCCGCGGCCTTCGTGCCGTGGTACCCGATAACCCTGACATCAACCTTGAAGAACTTGCCCGTCACGGCCACCTGATAGGTGTTCCCGCCGGCGTCGGTAATACGGGTGGTGATGGCGTCTGCGGTGTCGCCGCTATACCATTCGTACACCACCACCTGGGTCGTGGGGTTGAGAGCGGACGGCGTGGTGGGCGCGAGGGTTGCCGTGATGGTATCGCCGACGAGAGGCTCGCTCTTGTCAATGCCGAACGTCCCGGCCAGGGTATCGACGGGCTGACCCGTAAGTCCTGTCGCGGCAA
>JAITHR010000003.1 GCA_031279895.1 Spirochaetaceae bacterium | reverse complement strand
GGCTGCGCGAAGCGTAGCCGCGCCTCAACAGCAAACAGTGAAGTAACGGGACAAGGTGTTGCACCACTTTGAAACAACAGGCGGCCATGCCGGAACCGTCGGAGACGGGGCGGCCATGCCGGAACAGCCGGAGGCTGGGCGGCCATGCTGAAGCCGTCGGAGACGGTTGACAGGGGGGGAGATGTTTTGTACAATACACCATTACCCATTCTTATTTTTAGGAGGATACTTATGAAAAAATTATGGGCTGTTCTTTTGGTTCTGGCGCTGACCGGTTCCGCGGCTTTCGCGAAAGGCGGGGCCGCGGGCAAAAGCTCGGGCGGCGTTACCAAAGGTATGGATCGGAAGATCGTGCTGGGGTATTCCCAGAGCGGCGCCGAATCGGAATGGCGTACCGCGTGTACCAACTCGGTGAAAGCCGCGGCTGAAGAGTACAACATCGAGCTTGTCTTCACCGACGCGCAGCAGAAGCAGGAAAACCAGCTTAAGGCGATCCGCTCGTTTATCACGCGCAAGGTTGACATCATCGCCTTTACGCCGGTGGTTTCTTCGGGCTGGGAGGCGGTTTTGCAGGAGTGTAAGGACGCGAAGATACCGGTTATCTGCGTTGACCGCACGATTGACGGGCCGGACACGCTGTTTACCGCCTTTATCGGTTCGGACTTCAAGAAAGAAGGGGTTATGTCTGCGGACTGGCTTGTGGCGTACATGGAGAAAATCGGGCGGGGAAGCAAAGACCCTCTTAACGTGGTGGAACTCCAGGGCACCGTCGGAGCGGCAGCGGCCACTGACCGGCAAATCGGCTTTATGGAAGTGCTGGCCAAATACCCGAACTACAAGGTCATCAAAACCCAGACCGGCAACTTTACCCGCGCCGAAGGGAAACAAGTCATGGAGGCGTTCCTGAAATCCGACGGGGACCAGATTGACGTGCTTTTCGCGCACAACGACGACATGGCTATCGGCGCGATACAGGCTATCGAGGAATACGGCAGGAAGCCCGGGGAGGATATTATCATCGTGTCCATCGACGCGGTGAAAGGCGCTTTCGAGGCTATGATGGCAGGCACGCTCAACGCTTCTATCGAGTGCAACCCCCTGTTGGGTCCGCCGGTGATGGAAACCGCCGTCAAGATCCTGAAAGGCGAATCAGTGCCGAAGAAGGTCTACTCGGTGGACAACACCTTTGACCAGAGCAACGCCGCCGCAGCGTTCCCCACCAGAAAATACTAAAAACGACCGGACAAACTCCGCCGCGGGGCGCGGCGCTTCGCGGCTACAGGGGTGAACATGACGGACAGGGGCGGCAGCATGGCTGACAGGGGGAGCGGCATGGCGGACAGGGGCGGCACTATGGCTGACAGGGGCGGCATGACGGACAGGGGCGGCACTATGGCTGACAGGGGCGGCATGGCGGACAGGGGAGCGGGCGAAGAAATCCTTACGATGACCGGCATAGACATCACGTTTCCGGGGGTTCACGCCTTGGACCGCGTTGATTTTACCCTGCGCCGCCAGGAGATCCATTCCCTTATGGGAGAAAACGGCGCGGGCAAATCAACCCTTATAAAAGTGCTTACCGGCGTCTATAAAAAAGATAAAAAAAGCGGCGGGTCCATGCTCCTTCACGGGCTTCCCTTTGATCCGGCCAACCCCCTTGAGGCGCGGCGCAGAGGGGTCAATTCGGTGTATCAGGAAATCAATCTGTGCGACAATCTGACCGTGGCGGAGAACATCCACGCCGGGCGCCAGAAGACGCGCTTTGGAAAGATCGACTGGAAACATATACGGCGCGCCTCCGAAGAGGCGCTGGGCCGGCTCAACATCAGTATTGACGTAAGCCGCCTCCTGGGTTCCTACCCGGTGGCCGTAAAACAGATGATCGCCATAGCGCGGGCCGTGGATATGGATTCCAAAATTCTCATCCTCGACGAGCCGACCTCAAGCCTTGACCGACCGGAAGTTGACCGGCTCTTCGCCACGATCCGCAAACTGCGGGACGAGGGTCTTTCGGTTATCTTTATCTCCCATTTCCTTGACCAGATTTACGAGCTCTGCGACTGCGTAACGGTTCTGCGGAACGGGAAGCGCATAGGAGCGTACCCGCTTAAGGACCTCCCGCGCTACGAACTTATTTCCAAGATGGTGGGCAAGGATCTCTCCCGCCTTGAGAAACGGGACCGCGCGCGGGACCGCGGGACAAACGCCGGGGACCCGCACGACGTCTTTATCGAAGCGAAAAACCTTGGAAAGAAACGCGCGGTCAGCCCCTTTAATCTGATTATCCGCAAAGGGGAGATACTGGGATTTGCCGGCCTTTTAGGGTCCGGGAGAACCGAGTCGGTCAACCTGCTCTTCGGGATTGACGAACCGGACTCCGGGGAGATACGGGTAAAAAACCGGAAACAGCGGTTCAGGAAGCCCAAAGACGCGATTAGCCGGTTTATCGCTTTCTGCCCGGAGGACCGGAAGAAAAACGGGATTGTCTTCGACCTTTCCATACGGGAAAACATCGTGCTGGCGCTCCAGGGGAAACAGGGCATCTTCCGGTACATACCCCTTAAAAAACAGCGGGAACTGGCGGAGGAGTACATAAAACTCCTGGGCGTGGCGGCGCCGCACCAGGACGTTCCGGTGGGAAACCTGTCCGGCGGGAACCAGCAGAAGGTTATCCTCGCCAGATGGCTCGTTACGGCGCCGGAGCTTCTCATTCTTGACGAGCCGACCCGGGGGATTGACGTGCTTGCCAAGGCGGAGATTATGAACCTTGCGATGCGGCTCTGCGACGAGGGGATGTCTCTCGTGTTTATTTCCTCCGAGATGGAAGAGGTTGTCCGGTGTTCCGACCGCGTGGCGGTTATGCGGGACCGGCGGAAAATAGCGGAGATAGACGGCGCGGACCTTGACGCGGAGAAAATCCTGAAAGCCATAGCCGAATCCGAGGGAGAGGGAGAGGGATAGATGATGACGGAAAAGATTCGCGGCATGATGAAAACAAAGGTGTTCGGCGCCCTTATCGTGCTGGCGCTCCTCCTCGCGTTCAACCTGTTTTTTACCAAAAACTTCTTCGCGATCACCGTAAAAGACGGACACCTGTTCGGCACCGTCATCGACATTCTTAACCGCGGCGCTCCGGTTATGCTCCTTTCTATGGGCATGACCCTGGTGATAGCCGCTACCGGCGGAACCGACCTTTCGGTGGGCGCGGTTATTGCCATTACCGCGGCCCTGGTCTCCCGTCTCATCGGCGGGGAACTGGTGATTATCGACGGGGCGCAGCACTACGTCTCCAATACCCCCATGCCCCTGGCCGTTGCGGGCGCCCTGCTCCTTGCCGCGGCCCTGGGGCTTTGGAACGGCGCGCTCGTGGCCTACGGGAACATCCAGCCTATCGTGGCGACCCTCGTCTTAATGGTCGCGGGACGGGGCATCGCGCAGCTCATCACCGACGGACAGATTATCACGATTTATTACCGCCCCTTTTTCTTCATAGGCGGCGGCTGGTTCATGGGGCTGCCCTTTGCCATATTCATCGTGCTTTTCGTGTTTGTCATGGCCCGGTTCCTTACCAGGAAAACCGCCCTGGGCCTCTTTATCGCCTCGGTAGGCGGGAACGCCGCGGCGAGCTGGTACGCGGGGATAAACGAGAAAGCGGTGAAGCTCTTCAGCTTTATGTTCTGCGGCTTCTGCGCGGGCGCCGCGGGCCTTATCATCTGCTCCAACGTCAAGTCCGCGGACGCGAATAACGCGGGGCTTAACACCGAGCTGGACGCCATCCTCGCGGCGGTCATCGGGGGAACCAACATGGCGGGCGGGAAGTTCAGCCTGTCGGGAAGCCTTGTCGGGGCCCTCCTCATCCAGACCCTAACCACCACGATCTACGCCTTCGGCGTGCCGCCGGAAGTCTCCCTGGTGGTGAAAGCCCTGGTGGTGGTACTGGTCTGTTTCATCCAGTCAAGCGCGGCGGAGCGTTTCTTCGGCGCCGTGGCCGCCGTAAAAATACAAAGAGGGGGCGCCGCATGAAACCGTTCTCCGGCATTACCTCAAAGTACCTCTCGGTTATCGCGTCCACACTCCTTTTCTTCGCCGCCTTTATCATCGGATCCCTTTTGTACCGGGGCTTTTTCTCCCTCCAGACCTTCCTCAACCTCTTTGTCGACAACGCCTTTCTCCTGGTCTCCGCTACCGGCATGAGCCTCGTTATCCTCTCAGGCGGCATCGACCTCTCGGTGGGATCGGTGCTGGCTTTCAGCACCATGATAATCTCGTCCCTCACCGAGTTCTCCGGCGTCCATCCGGCGCTGGCCGCGCTTGTCGCCCTTACCGCCGGAAGCCTCATCGGACTCTGTATGGGGCTTATCATCGCGTACTGGAACGTGCCGCCGTTTATCGCTACCCTGGCCGGTATGTTCTTCGCAAGAGGCGCCTGCTATCTCATCAGCGTCCAGTCCGTTTCCATACGAAACGAGACTCTCCGCGCCCTGGCGCTCTGGAAGCTCCGGTTCTCCGACGCGGGCTTTATCTCCTGCAACGTGATTATCGCGCTTCTTGTGATGCTGGCGGGCATCTACATCTCGCTCCATACCAGGTTCGGAAGGAACATCTACGCCCTCGGGGGCAGCGAAACCTCCGCGCTCCTTATGGGCATCCCCATAAAGAAAACCAAAGTGCTTATCTATACGCTTAACGGGTTTTGTTCGGCAGTCTCCGGCGCGGTGTTCAGCCTCTATATGCTTTCCGGCTACGGACTTCACTGCCAAGGGATGGAGATGGACGTCATCGCCGCGGTGGTCATCGGCGGCACCCTCCTCTCCGGCGGCACGGGCTACGTGTTCGGCTCTATCTTCGGGGTCCTCACCCTGGGCATCATCCAGTCCCTCATCATGTTTGACGGCACGATTAACTCGTGGTGGACCAAAATCACCGTGGGCCTGCTCCTTCTCGTGTTCATCGCGCTCCAGCGCTTCATCGTGGCGGTCGGCGCGCGAAGCCGCTAGGCGCGGCGCCGGGGGTTTTCTCTCTCTAGAAGACGTCGGTCTTATTATAGAGGAACCCCCCGCGCAAAAACCTTACCGCGCCGTCTGCGGCAGGGAGGAAAACCCTTTCGCGAGGTCCTCGTCAGTGGGAATATAATCGGTCATGGTCCCGGCGTTATAGGCCGTGTAAGCGGTCATGTCAAAGTACCCCGTTCCGGTAAGGCCGAAGAGAATGGTCTTCTTCTCCCCGGTCCGTTTACATTCCAAAGCCTCGTCAATGGCCGCCTTAATCGCGTGGGACGATTCCGGCGCCGGAAGGATACCCTCGATTTTGGCAAACCGCACCGCCGCGTCAAACACGTCGGTCTGGGTCTCGGCGCGGGCCTCAAGAAACCCGTCGCGGTACAGTTTGGAGAGCGTCGGGTTCATGCCGTGATACCGGAGCCCCCCCGCGTGGTTGGGCGAGGGGATGAAGCCGCTCCCCAGGGTGTACATCTTGATAAGCGGCGTGGTTCTGGCGGTATCCCCGAAATCGTAGGCGTAGATCCCGCGGGTAAAGGACGGACACGAGGCGGGCTCCACCGCGATAAAGCGCGTTTTCGACACGCCCCGCAGCCGCTCCCCCATGAAAGGCGCGATAAGGCCGCCCAGGTTCGAGCCGCCGCCGGCGCACCCGATAATAATGTCCGGCCTGATACCGTAGTGGTCAAACGCGGCTTTGACCTCCTGGCCGATGATTGACTGGTGGAGAAGCACGTGGTTAAGCACGCTGCCCAGCACGTAGCGGCACCCTTCGGCGCGCACCGCTTTTTCTATGGCCTCCGAGATGGCGCACCCCAGGGAACCGCTCGTGTCCGGGTCCTGGGACAGGATGCGCTTCCCCGCTTCGGTGGTGTCCGACGGGGAGGGGACCACTTCGGCGCCGTAGGTTTCCATGAGGGCTTTCCGGTAGGGCTTTTGTGCGGCGCTTACCTTGACCATGTACACCGTGAGGCGCAGGCCGAAAAAGGCGCAGGCCATAGCCAGGGCGGACCCCCACTGGCCCGCGCCGGTTTCGGTGGTGAGGCCCGAAAGCCCCTCCTCTTTCGCGTAAAACGCCTGCGCCGCCGCGGAATTGAGCTTATGGGAACCGGACGTATTGGTTCCCTCGTGCTTGTAATAGATTTCAGCCGGCGTGTCCAGGGCCTTTTCCAGAAAATACGCCCGAATAAGCGGTGCGGGACGGTAGGCCCGGTAGAAATCCCGCAAACCTTCGGGGATTTCGACGAGCCGCGTGGTCTCGTCCAGCTCCTGTTTCACCGATTCTTTACAGAATACCCCCTCAAGGTCTTCGGGAGACGCGGGACGCAGAGTACCGGGGTGCAGTATGGGGTCCGGCTTTTCCGTCATATCCGCCCGAAGGTTGTACCAGAAACGGGGTATCGCGTCTTCCGCCGCGTACAGACGGGTTGGAATGGTATGTGCCATCTTTTCCTCTCTTTTTTCTTTATTTCTTTCCTTCTTTTTCCCTTATATACTTTTTCTACTATACCCCCGCCCCCCTATCCGGTCAACCGCCCGCAGCCTCCGGCTGTTTAAGCATGGCCGCCCAGCCTCCGGCTGCTTCAGCATGGCCGCCTGTTGTTTCCGAATGGTGCAACACCCTGTCCGGTTACTTCACTGTTTCCTGCTAAGGCGCGGCTACGCTTCGCGCAGCCTCCGGCGGTTTCATAGCGGGACGCCTCAAACAGCGACCGTATGCTTACCACACCACGCCTCCCCGCTTTTCCGCCAAAACTCCGCGCTTTGGAATTCCGCACCTCCGTCACGGAGGTGCGCACCTTTGCCTTGGAGAGAGGACTCTCCGTGTTGCGGGTGCAAGACCGCGCTTTGGCGGGAGGGGGTTCCGTTTTGGACACACTGCTCCCTGTTTCGGCGGGCGGGAATTCCGTTTTTGGGGGGCGGAATTCCGTCCTGGAACCCCGGAATTCCGTCCTGGAATTACGGAATTCCGTCCTGGAAATTCGAATTTCTGTGACGGAAATCCGAATTTCTGTCACGGAAATACGGATTTCTGCCTTGGAAATTCGAATTTCTGTGACGGAAATCCGAATTTCTGCCCTGGAAATTCGAATTTCTGTGACGGAAATCCGGATTTCTGCCCTGGAAATTCGAATTTCTGTCACGGAAATCCGGATTTCTGCCCTGGAAATTCGAATTTCTGTGACGGAAATCCGGATTTCTGCCCTGGAAATTCGAATTTCTGTGACGGAAATACCGGTGTATACGCCGGGCCCGCGGCGCATAAGGCTTCGTAAGTGTAGATTACAAAATGAGTTACCGCCGTCTCCGGCCCGCGCCCAGCCCCGAAGCGGGCAACGACAGACCAGCTGCCTCCGGCGGCTGGGGGAACCGGTTCCCCCAGACCCCCCGGTAGCGGCGTCATGCCCCGCGCTCCGAACCACGCGCCGCCGCTTACCGCGCACAACAACGCACAGCTTCCAAACTGCCGGAGGCTGTTTAGTGCCTCCCGCCGCCGGCGGGTCGGACGCGGCCTGCGGCAAGGCCCCAGCGCCGGTTCACGTAGGCGGAAAACGCTTCGGCTTCGGCCTGAAACACCCGCGCAAGGTCCGGCCACGAATTGGTGGCCTCGTCTTTCGCGGGCAGCACCGAACGCCGCCAGGAAGAGGCGTCAATGCGCGACGCCAGGGTCTTCCCGAAATACTCGCCCGCCTGAGAGACCGACTGCTGTAAGATGTGGGCCATAAACTCGTTTACCACAAGGTAGGAGTCCTTTATGTCATAGTGCTGGTAATCGAAAAACGAAAGGATGAACCGCTTCCCCAGGGGGGAAAAGTTCTCGAACCGGCGCCGGCTGAAATCCCGAAACTCCGCGTCGATAAAGAAAATCCCGTGGAACCCCTCATGCACCATGAAGCGGGAGCGGAGGTAATCGGGAGACTCCCGCGAAAGGGAAATCACCGCGCCTGAACTGGCCGCGATTTCCGACCGGTCGTTCTGATAGAGGATGCCCGCGTTAAAGAGGATGCGCTCAAGCTCCCGCTCCTCCCAGGAAAGCGGGAAGTTCTCAAGGCGCGCTTTCTCAAAAAACGCCGCCAGATCTTCGGACCGGTAGTCGTGGGCGTTCCAGCCGTGCAGGTGGGCGATCTCCCGATCCGGCGCAAGCCTGCCGCGGAAGCCGGCCTTTTCCACAAAGAAAGCAAGGCGCTTGAACAGCCGGTCCTGCATAAGGTAGTCGGCGGTATCAAAGATAAGGATAGACGGGAAATCCTCCCACCGGAATACCTCGTAACGCTCGTCCCGCCAGTTCTGCCGGGGGTACGAAAGGATAGCCCCCGGATCCGCGACAAGCGGCTCCCAGCCCCAGGAAAAAACCAGGGCCGGCGCTGCCAGAAAAAACAAAAGAAGCCTTCGCATACGCGCCTCCTCTCTACAGCGCCACGATGTTTCGGGCGATAAGGTGTGCCAGGGAATACTGCCGCTCCCGCGTCATTTCCGGCGCGATGCGGAGAAACGAGTCGAGGAGCGCGGGAAACGAGTCGGGAAGCACCGGAAGCCTGACGACCTGTTGGTAATAGGCCCTGTGGGACGGCTCGAAGCGGCGGTTCACGCAGAAAAGGGTGAGGCACGCGGCCTTAATAAAGAGCGCCGAAGAAACCGTGTAGTGAAAGTCGTCGTTCTGGAGAAACGCCGCGCCCAGATCGCTTAAGAGGTGTTCCATGCTCGACTGGTGGGCAAGGCGCATCTCGTTCCAGAAACAGTCCCCCAGCCCGAGGAGCCGGCGCCGGATTTCCTGAATCCAGTCGGTCCTGCAAAAGAGAAGCTTCCCCTGAGTGAGCCGGTAGTAGCCGTAGGTTCCCGCGTCCCTTATAAGCCAGAGGGATTCCCGCTTCGTGTCCGCGAAAGATACCAGCTCGTCTATATCCCGCACCGCCTTGTACTCCATCCGCGCCGGAAGGTTCCCCACGAGAAACCGGTCCTTGCTGGCCTGCTTCGAAGTCTCGAAAGCGGTAACGTCCGGGCCGTACCACAACCGCCTGACATCCGGCCCCTCAAGCCCGCCGTTATAGAACACGTCGAAAATCAGCGCGAAATAGGGGTCCAGCGGGTCCTCCAGCGCGGCTTCGTTGAGGGACACGCATTCCACTTCGGGACGCGCCGCAAGCGCCTCCACAAACCGGTCCGCCAGCACCTTTGTCTTCTGTTTCATCCTGCCTCCTCCGGCATCCTTTATAGACCGTATCACGGGATAGTGCTATACTGCGCTCCTCCCCCACAACAGGGTATCATACGTTTGCGAAAGAGGGCAATCGTCGGGAACCGCCGCGCCGCGAAGGAGGGCGCCTGAAAAATGCGTACACGAAAACCGATCCGCTTCATCGCGCTCATCCCCCATCGGGACAGCGCCGCACTCATAGAACGCTACCGGACACGCCTTTTCGCCGCGGGCGTTGCGGGCGCCTATTCCTTTCCCGTCGCGGCGCCCCTCGCGGCGGTCTCCCGCGCCTTCACCCCGTCGGAACTCAAAAACCTCGCCCGCACCCTGCGGAATACGAACCCGGTAATATCATTCGGAACCCTCCGCGAAGAATCCTGGCCCCCCTTTACCTTCTGCGGCCCGGAACTGAACATGACCCCGCCGGAACTGGCGGAAGACCGCGTCCTGTGGCGCTGTTCCCCGCCGCTCCTCTGCGCCGCCCTCATCACCACGGGAGAATCCCGCTCCCTTCCGCCCCCGCCCACAGGCTCCTTCCGCGCCGCACTGGTAGCCAACCTCATAATCCGCGCCCTCGGCCAGGGCCACCGGGCCTACTCTTTTGAATGGAACACCGGCACCCCCTTCTGGCTCCCCACCCGCCGCCGCAGCCTCCGGCTGTTTTAAAAGCCTCCGGCCCCCAAACCACACAGCCTCCGGCCCGCCTCCGACGGTTTTAAACAGCTTCCCGCGCCGCGCCTTAAAGCAGTCGCAGCCCGCTTAGGAGGCCGCCCCGCATGACGCTTATGGAACCGTCGGAGACGGGCCTCCGGCTGTTTTAAAAGCCTCCGGCCCCGAAGCGACACAAACCCGCCCGCCAGCGACCAAACGCACCCCCAGGTCACCCAAACACGCCGCCGCGCTCCCCAAACCGCCCTCCGCGCCGCCTAATCACGCCTCCGCGCTCCCCAAACCGACTCCGACGTTCACTAAACCGGCCTCCGCGCTCCCCAAACCAACTCCGACGTTCACTAATCCGGCCTCCGCGCTTACTAGTCCGGCCTCCGCGCCCACCAAATCAACTCCGACGTTCCCTAAACCGACTCCGACGTTCACTAATCCCGCCTCCGCGCTCCCCAAACCGACCCCGACGTTCACTAATCCGGCCTCCGCGCCACCCAAACCAACTCCGACGTTCACTAATTCGCCCTCTCCTTTAGTTGATTCCGACTCGCGTCTAGTTATATGCGACTCTGCTTTAGCTAAATCCGAGTCCCATCTAGTTACATCCGAGTCCGCCTTATGGAGACGGGACTCCGCTTTACGTGTTTTTGCCTCGGAAAGAGTTCTTTTTACTTCGCGGACAGTCATGCGCGACTCAAAGAAACGTTTCCGCGCTCCGGAGGAACGTTTCTTTGCTCCGGAGGAACGTTTCTTTGCTCCGGAGGAACGTTTCTTTGCTCCGGAGGAACGTTTCTTTGCTCCGGAGGAACGTTTCTTTGCCCCGGAGGAACGTTCCTTTGCCCCGGAGGAACGTTCCTTAGACTCGGAAAGAACTCGTATAGTACGCCGTTTAACGCGATACGCCGCTGTTTGGTACTGTTTGGTGTCGTATTTCGCACCACCCTAAGCGGACTTTGCCCGCTTTGAGGCGGGATTTGCTGGCCTGGGAGTGCGGTTGTGTTGCTTCGGGGCGCGGTTGTGTGGCTTCGGGGCGTGATTAGGTCGCTTCGAGGCGCGGTTTGGTGGCCTGGGAGTGCGTTTAGGTCGCTTCGAGGCGCGGTTTGGTGGCCTGGGAGTGCGTTTGTGTGGCTTCGGGACGTGTTTGGGTGGGGCGGAGGGCGGATTAGTGAACGTCGGAGTTGGTTTAGTGGGCGTCGGAGTTGGATTAGGTGGGGCGGAGTGCGGTTTGGGGAACGTCGGAGTTGGTTTAGTGAACGTCGGAGTTGGATTAGGTGGGGCGGAGTGCGGTTTGGGGAGCGTAGAGGCGTGGTTAGGGAGCGGCGGGGTCGGATTAGTGAACGTCGGAGTTGGATTAGGTGGGGCGGAGTGCGGTTTGGGGAGCCTAGAGGCGTGGTTAGGGAGCGGCGGGGTCGGTTTGGGGAGCCTAGAGGCGTGGTTAGGGAGCGGCGGGGTCGGTTTGGGGAGCGTAGAGGCGTGATTAGGGAGCGGCAGGGTCGGTTTGGGGAGCGTAGAGGCGTGATTAGTGAACGTCGGGGTCGGTTTGGTGGGCGCGGAGGGCGGTTTAGTGGGCGCGGAGGGCGGTTTGGGTGGGGCGGAGTGCGGTTTAGTGGGCGCGGAGGCCGGATTAGGGAACGTCGGAGTTGGTTTGGGTGGGGCGGAGGCGTGTTTAGTGAACGTCGGAGTCGGTTTGGGTTGGGCGGAGGCGGGTTTAGTGAACGAGGAGGCGTGATTAGGTGGCGCGGAGGCGGGAGTAGTGAACGTCGGGGTCGGTTTAGTGAACGTCGGAGTTGGTTTGGTGGGCGCGGAAGCGTGATTAGTGAACGTCGGAGTTGGTTTGTGTGGGGCGGAGTGCGGATTAGTGAACGTCGGAGTTGGTTTGGTGTGTGCGGAGGGCGAATTAGTGAACGTCGGAGTTGGTTTGGTGTGTGCGGAGGTGTGTTTAGTGAACGTCGGGGTCGGTTTGGGTGGGGCGGAGGGCGGTTTAGTGAACGTCGGAGTTGGTTTGGGTATGGGGACGGAGAGTGCTTACAGGCGCTTCGCGGGAAGCTTTTGAAACCGTCGGAGACGGGCCGGCGGCGGGGAGGAGGAGGCAGGCGGTATAGGTTATGGTGTTGGGGCCGCGGTAATAGGGGAGGTTGGCGGCGGCGCAGAGTTCGCTTACGGTTATGCCTGTGGCTTCCATGGAAAAGCGCGGGCCTTCCGGGGCGCGGCAGGGAGCGGTCGGGTAGGCGCAGACCGCGCAGCGTTGGCAGGGGCCCGCGCCGAGGAGCAGGGCTTTCGGGCAGATTTTTGAAAGCGTTGCGGCGAAGCGGGCGAGGTGTAGGGCGTGTTGTTTTCCGGTCAGGGTCATGGTCTCGTAATCAAACGGGTCCCGGAGCGTGCCGGTGGTTTGCGTGAGCAGTCCCGCGTCATATTCGCGCAGGCGGGCGGCCCAGTGTTCAAGGGATCCGCAGGCCGGGGGGCATGACCAGCGCGCGTTGTAGCACCCGCATTTGTTCTCCGCGCAGGCGTCCCGCACCTCTTCGCGCAGTATGACGGCGCGGGGGTCAAAGTCTTTGGCAAAGGAAAATCCGGCGCTGAAGGCCTGACGGGTTATGCGTTTAGGACACTTCATCCGGTACCGCCCGAATTTTTCGCGTGTAGACGCGCTTAAGGAGCGCCGCGCAGATACCGAGGCACAGGGCTTCGGCCAGGGGGAAAGCCCACCACAGGGCGTCGATAATCCGCCGGAGGGAGAGGAGATAGAGGAGCAGAAGAAGCGCGAGCTGGCGGGAGACCGCCACGACCGCGCCGGCGGCGCCGTTATCCAGAGCTTGAAAGACCGTAATCCCTACGATACAGAAGCCGACGAAGAGGAATCCGATGCTGATGATCCTAAGCGCCGGTACGCCTATGGCGCGCATCTCCGCGCCGGCGCTGAAGAGGAGGAGCATCCGGTCCGGCAGAACCTGAAAAAGGAGGAAGCCCGCGAACATGACGGCACCGGCCCAGAGCATACCGAGCCTTACGGTTTCCGCAATGCGTCCGCGGTTTCCCGCGCCGTAGTTGAACGCGATAATCGGCACCATCGCGTTGTTAAGGCCGAAGACCGGCATAAGGAGGAAGCTCTGGAGCCGGAAGAACACGCCGAACACGGCGATTGCCGCGGGGCCGAAGGAGAGGAGTATGCGGTTTATGCCGTAGATCATAAGGGATCCGGTGGTCTGCATGAGTATTGACGAGACCCCCACGCGGTAAATGGTTTTTATAATAGAGAGGTCAAGGCCGAACTCCCTGGGGGAGAGGCGTATCTCGCGGTTTTTGCGGAGGTTGCAGGCCAGGCCCGCGACGCAGGCCGCGCACTGTCCCGCGACCGTGGCGATCGCGGCGCCTTTGACGCCCAGAGCCGGAAAGCCGAACAGCCCGAAAATCATAATCGGGTCAAGGGCCATGTTCAGCGCCGCGCCGGTCATCTGGGAGATCATGGCGTACAGGGTTTTGCCGGTGGACGAGAGGAGCCGCTCGAAGGTGATTTGGCTTAAGAGGGCGAAGGAACAGAGGCACAGGGGAATAAGGTAGTCCTTTCCCAGGGCGATAATTTCCGTGCTGTCTGTCTGGACCGCGAAGTACCGGGTGCCGAACAGCCCTCCGGCAAGGGCGAAGAACGCGGCGCCTGGCAGCACGAGAAAAACCGCGTGGAGCGCCGTTTGGTTCGCCTGTTTGTACCGCCGCTCCCCAAGGCTTTTTGAGAGCAGCGCGTTGGCGCCCACGCCCACGCCCGCGCCCGCGCCTATCATAACCGCCTGAACCGGAAACGCCAGGGTTACGGCGGCAAGGGCGTTTTCCCCCAGCCGCGCCACGAAAACGCTGTCGACAATATTATAGAGCGCCTGTACCATCATGGAGGCCATCATAGGGACGGACATGGTAAAGAGGAGGTGTTTGACCGGCCTGCTTCCCATGCTGTTTTCTTGTATTGGAGTGTTCACGTTATATAAGTATGGGGGAAAAACCGCAGGGTGTCTGTTGTTTTCTCTCGTTACGAGCGGCTTTCTTCAGTCTCCGGCCAGCCTCCGGCTGTTTTAAACGGCTTCCTGCGAAGCGCCTGTAAGCAGGCGTTGACTGGCGAGGGGCGCGTATCAGTCGGTATCAACGAGTTTCCATTTGTAATACCCTTCTTCATAAACATCCTGTAAAGATGTCCATACGCGGGCGTTGGGAGAATTTTCAACGAAGTTCCATCCGGCTTCCAGGGATACTTTCCTATTATCACCCAAAAAGTCCACAACTCCGGCTTTATTGGCATACCAAATCCCAATCGTTATTCCCGATTGGCTCTGATCCAACACGACGGACGCTTTGGACGTTGAAATACGCAGCTCCGAGATCTTCATTCCCTCGGTTTCACAGCCGAAATCATTGTCTCCCGGAGGCCAGAGCATCTCTTCCGTAGGTTCCGGTACCGAAATCGTTAATTTTCCGTCTTCAATGGCCCCTATAATGCCCAGATCGGTATTACCCGGCGTCCACATATCCTTCGTCATTAACGCCTGAACCTTAAAGGTCGAGTCTATGTCATTCGTTACTTTTACACCCTCAACCTTTACTACGGCACCCTGTTCTTCAGCCTTTTTAGGCCCTTCGGATTCTTTGGATCGATCGGATGATCGATCGGATGTTTTACCGCACCCTATAAGGGCGCATAAAACCGTCAGTGCGAAAATCCCGAAAACCGGCTTGCGTTTCATTTTGTACACTCCTCTTCTTCATT
>JAITHR010000209.1 GCA_031279895.1 Spirochaetaceae bacterium | reverse complement strand
TCAGGCCCTCGAAAAACCTTCAGACAAAGGATACCTGGTTTTATAAGTATGCAAACTATTATGAATATACTTGCCGGCATGACCGGTCTCTATATGCTCCTTATTTTTATGAGGGTGATGTTGACCTGGTTCAGCGGCGCTCATTACGGGCGGCCCATGGATATACTATGCGGCATTACTGATCCGTATCTCAATTGGTTCCGCCGTTTTTCTTTTCTGCGCACCGGCGCACTTGATTTCTCTCCGATTATCGCTATGGCAGCGCTCTCTCTGGGGTATAATGTTTTTGCTATGCTCGGTCGTTTCGGCTCAATGCGACTGGGAATCATCCTTGCCCTGGCAATTTCTTCCCTGTGGTCGGCCATCTTCTTTGTGTTGGGCTTTTTTATCGTAGCTCTGGTTCTGCGCCTTATCGCCTGTTTGACCAACCGGAATATCTACGGCGCGTTCTGGCGGATAGTGGACACCGTCTCCCAGCCGGTACTGTACCGACTGAACCGCCTCCTCTTCCGTCGCCGGCTGGTCAATTATAAAGTCGGTATCCTTGCCTCCATCGGGTTTCTGGCCGCGGTTATGATTGTCGCGGGTTTGTTGGTGCGGATGATAGTAACTGTTTTCCAAAATCTTCCCCTCTGAATTATCATTTTTCATTTTTTTATTCTTTATTTTTTACCGCCGGATTTTATATCGTAAAAACAGTATGGAAAAATAGAAAAATAAAAAAATAAAAAGCGGAAGAAATAAACGAGGTAGCATGAAACGGTGTTTTTACGAGAACTTACTATAACCATCGACCATCTCAGAGGCGCGGGCCCCGCGACTATCAATGCCCTCACGAAAGCGGGCATAACGGATATGAGAAGCCTGCTCTGCCAGTATCCGAAAGACTGGGAGGACCGGAGTAAAATCGTACCGCTGCGGGATTTCGCACGGGCGCCGGTGTGTACCGTGGCGCGGGTTCTCACGCACGTCTGGATCGGGCAGGGAAAAACGAGAACGCTCAAGGTCTATGTGGAAGATGCGAGCGGCGATCGGGGTTCCCTTATCTGTTTTAACCGCCCCTTCATGGAAAAAATCCTGGTAACGGGCAATTATTATCGGATCTGGGGGGTGTTTCAGTACCGGTACGGGGAATTGCAGTCTTCGGTGTTTGAAGTGGAGGCCCACGGAGAAAAGGACGGGGTAGCCGAGCCGTCCAAACAAAGCGGCTTCGGACAGATTTTGCCGGTCTATCCGCTCCGCGCCGGTCTCAACCAGGGGATGCTCAGGAAATTGATCCGACAGGCGCTGGACCGGTACGCGGAGCCTTTGGAAAACGAACTGCCTGAAGCGATTATTGCCAGAGACGGCCTTCTTTCAAAACCCCGGGCCGTTCGGTCCATCCATTTTCCCGAATCCTTCGAAGAGCTTGCAAAAGCCAAAGAAACCCTCGTATACGAGGAGCTGTTTTATTTAGAGGTTATGGTGTGCCGCAGGGCCAAAGCGCGGGGAACAGCGGTCGGGAGCCGGCATACCGGCGGGGGCGGCGCGGCGTTTCAGCATTCCTCTTATCTTTCGCCGCTCCAAAAGGCGCTTGTGGAACGACTGCCCTTTCCCTTGACTGCGGGACAGATCGAAGCGGTCGAAGAGATAAATCGCGACCTGGACGGGCCGTGCCAGATGGCGCGGCTTTTACAGGGAGACGTGGGGTCCGGTAAGACCCTCGTGTCCTTTCTCGCGGCTTTGCGGGTCATCGAGGAGAAGGGGCAGGCGGCGATTATGGCGCCTACGGAACTTTTATCCCGCCAGCACGCGGAAAACGCCGCCCGTCTCCTTGAGCCGTTGGGGGTTCGCCCCGCGTTTCTTACCGGCACTATCGGAGCGTCCGGCAGACACGCGCTCCTTAAGAGCCTTGCGAGCGGAGACATCGACCTTGTGGTGGGAACACACGCCCTCTTTTCAAGGGACGTGGCGTATAATGACCTTCGTCTGGTGGTGATTGACGAGCAGCACCGCTTCGGAGTGTTGCAGCGGCAGGCTGTCATGGCAAAAGGTGAGCGTCCCGGCCTTCTTATGATGAGCGCAACCCCTATCCCCCGCACTTTGGCGCTTACGGTCTTCGGGGACATGGATATATCCATTATTCAGGATATGCCGGCAGGCAGAAAGCCGGTGAAAACCCATCTTGCCCGCGAGTCTAACGAGGAGAAAGTCTACGCCTTTGTTCGCGGCGAGCTTGAAAAGGGAAAACAGGCGTATTTTGTGTATCCCCTTATAGAGAAAATAGAAAAAACAGAGCCTGACGGGAACAAGGGGCTGAAAGACGCGCAATCTATGGCGGAACGTCTGGCTTCGCGGGTATTTCCAGAGTATTCCGTGGCGCTTATCCATTCAAAGCGGGATGAGGAAGAGAAACGAACCATTATGGAGCGGTTTCGGCTGGGAGAGATTCGAATATTGGTTGCTACCAGCGTAGTCGAGGTGGGGGTTGACGTACCTAACGCGACGTGTATGGTTGTTGAACACGCGGAGCGGTTCGGACTTTCGGCGCTCCATCAGCTTAGGGGGCGGGTCGGGCGGGGAAAAGACCAGTCCTATTGCTTCCTGGTCTACTCCGACGCCCTCACGGAGGACGGCAAGACGCGGCTTAAGGTAATGCTGGAAAATACCGATGGTTTTGTCATTGCCGAAGAAGACCTTAAACTGCGCGGACCGGGACAGATTGCCGGAACAGAGCAGTCCGGGTTCTTTATTTTGGGTATCGCGGATCCGGTTCGGGATTCGGAGAAGCTTGAGCGGGCGCGATCCGACGCTTTTACCATGCTGGAACACGACCCGGACTGTAGCCTTCCCGAATATGAATGCGTGGCGCGGGTTTTACATAGGGCGCCGCCTTTTGACAATCTGGAACGGTCGACCGCCCGCGCCTGACGGCTTTTTCGAGGGTCTGCGGCGCGGGTACCCTTTCGAGGCTTGCCCCTCATGCGGTATGATATTACATTCTATTTCATAGAGGCGCACCAAAAGGGACGGCGCGTGGTTTTTGCGCCGTCCCTCCCGAAAGGGAAACGGCACGGCGTTTCCACCGCCCTGTTCCATCGGTCTTATCGCCGCTCCGTTTTCTAAGAGGGTTTACGGCGAACCGGATAAAAGCCGTAAAAAGAGGTATAGTAAGGAGAAGAGTCGGCTCGCAAGGTATGGAGAGGGGGTAAACCGACAACCTGAAAGACTAATCTTTTGTTCCGAAAGGGATAACTTTAAGGAAGAATATGAAACAATGCGAAGCGTAAGGAGTATACCATGAGGAGCGTACAATATGGAATATAGCGGAAAAACGATTGTGGCGTGGCTCACCTACAATGAAAATTATACGGGCGAAGATACCAACAAAGTTTTGTATGTGTATCCCCGCTATGTAAAAGGAAACAAGGGATCAAAGCAGATCTTTGAGCCTATACCGGAAGAATCGAGCAATGACCGGATCGCTATTTACGGACAGGACGCGCCGGAGGCATATGCCAATTACGGTCCTTTGGTTAAAGTGAAGTTTTATGACGAACCGAAACTGTCTTCAAAGAATTTGGAAGTGAAATCGGTTAATGAAGAACCGAAAATGTCCCTCAAGAATCTTGGGGGGCAGATATTCTTCACCGCCCTTTCCAGCATGGTGGAAATAGAAAAATTTTACGAGCAAATAATGCAGACCCTGGATATTACCGAGGACTTCAGAACTATCAGCGCCAACAGATACATTGAATACCCGGCATCCCAGTTATTTTCCAGTGATTTGATTATCGGTACCACCGATTCCGCGTACTACGGTCCTTTTGAGGCCGCGTCGCCGGACGGGAAAAAAATAATGCTGTCAAGCAAGAAACAGTACCATTATTTTATTAGAAAATACGCCGCTTCCGAAATCGACCGGTTATCCATGCCTATCCATGACGACAAAAAAAATATTCAGGCAGTTTTTATTCAGAAACACCTGTTTCAAAAGCACGAGCCGCTCCCGCAAGACGACATACCCAACCGTATCGATTGGATAAGCGACGAGGAATTAACGAATAAACTGAAATCCATACTTAAAACTTTTGACGACCCGGGCAGA
This sequence comes from Spirochaetaceae bacterium, assembly GCA_031279895.1. Lineage (GTDB taxonomy): Bacteria > Spirochaetota > Spirochaetia > Treponematales > Breznakiellaceae > JAITHW01. The sequence goes on along the minus strand of JAITHR010000209.1, from coordinate 5,492 downwards.
AAGTACACGAAAAAGGAGATAAAAAACATAAGCGACGCCATTCAGAGCGCCGCGGCATTAAACGGCGATGTGGATCTTATTAAAGAACGGTATGACACATTAAACGATATGCTCTCGATAATAGGCCGCCAGGAATCGTTTGTGGAGCAGCTGTTCCCCAGACTAATGCAGAACGCCGAATTTTTTGATAATCTCGTTACGTTATTACAGGAAGACGACTTTAAAAAGATAGAGGAACGGAACGCCGCCTTTTTACGGGTGCGGGAGCGGCTAGGCGCGCTGGAATCGGAAAAAGAAACGGTTAAAAAAGAGATCGGGAAGCTTAAGGAAAACGAAAAAGAGCTTGAGGCCGACATCGAGCGGTTAAAAGCTATGGAAATACAGTTAAGGGACGTGATTGCAAGACACCTTGCGGAATTCAGCAGTATCGAGAAAACCATCGTGCGGGGGATTGACGCCCGATGGCTTAACCGGATTTTTGACGACAGCCACGGGGCGCGGGAAACGCGGGAGGAAGATGCGGGCGGCGCGGCCTTTGACATCCGCTTACTGGTAAAATCCGACCGCTCTTCGGGGAACGCGATTATCGAGCGCATGAGCGACTATATAAGATCTGCCCATCGGGATATTTCCCGAAACGACGTGGTCAATTATCTTACCTGTATTACCCAGGGCTTTATCACCACGTTCGCGGGGGATCCCGGAACCGGCAAAACGTCGCTCTGCACCCTCCTTGCCAAGGCGCTGGGCCTTGCCCGCGCCGACTCGAACAGCCGCTTTATCGACATATCGGTCGAACGGGGCTGGACGTCCCACAAGGATTTCATCGGCTACTATAATCCCCTGACAAAACAGATGGAAAAGAGCAATAACGAGGTGTTCAATGCCTTTACCCGCCTGGACGCGGAGTGCGGCCAGCCGGTTGACGCGCCGTTTCTCATACTGCTCGACGAGGCGAACCTGAGCCCCATCGAGCATTACTGGGCGGCGTTCCTCAAGCTCTGCGATCCGGACTCGCCACATAACCGCTCCCTGGTTCTGGGAGGAAACCATTTCCTCAAGATACCCGAACACCTTCGGTTTCTGGCCACGGTTAATTTCGACCACACCACTGAAGAGCTTTCCCCGCGCTTTCTTGACCGAAGCTGGATTATTACGCTGCGTCCGACCGGCATAACCTTCGCGGCGCAGACAAGCCATGAAAGCGCGAATCTCGAATCGATCGTCCCCTTTTCCGCGCTCCATGCGGCGTTTCTGCCGAAAAACGAAAGCCCCGGGAACGATCCTTCAACGCTGAAATGCCATGAGAAATGGGAGGCCGTCCAGCAGACGTTTCAGAAAAACAATCTCCCGATTATGCCGAGAAACCAGAAGATGGTGCGCTCCTACTACACCGTGGCCTGCCGGTATATGGAACGGGACGAGCACTGGGCGGTCCCGCTCGATTACGCGGTGGCGCAGAAGATACTGCCGGGGATAAACGGCGCCGGAAAACACTACCACGCCCTTTTGACCGAACTCAAAGAATCCTGCAAGATGATGCCCCTCTGCGATTACCATCTGGGGCGGATACTGCAAGCCGCCGATGAAAACATGGGCTTTTACCAATTTTTTGCCAAATAGATTTAAGGGCGTCAAGGACAGATGAATAGGATAACAGGATGAAATGCCGTCTTAAACTGTGCTGCCTTCCCGCGCATAACGCCGATCCTGTGGAAGTGTTTATCCCCCTGCGCCAAACCGGTGTGGGCGGCCCGTTTCCGCATCAAAACGCTTTTGTTCCAGAAGACCAGATCGGGGATATATGCCTTTTGGAGGAAGGGGTCTACACCTGTAAGGCCCTGCTGTCAGAGATGACCCGCCGCCCCAGCTCCCTCTCGCTGTTTCTCAATAACGAAACTATCGGGTTCGGCAGCCGGATACCGCCGGAAAGACCGGGGGAAGAAGTCGGCGTGGATATTGTGTTCGGAAACGATTTTGAAAACAGGGAAGGAAGCCAGCCGTTCCTCCTCCAGTATGATCTCGTGCGCCTCTCGCTGTCCGTGCAGTACGAGCGGGTGGGGGGAGCCGGGGCGTTTCCGCTTGAAAGCCGGTATTATACCAGCGAGTACCTGCCTTGTTTAAGCAGGTACGGCGATAACGCGGAAAACAAGGAAGCCATTCTCACGGCGCTCCTTGAGTTCGACGACGACCGTATAAGCGATCTGATATTTCCGGCAAAGGCGGACGCGGCCCGGGACGATCCGCTTGTGCGCGGCGGCGGGTGGCGGAAAAAATCGTATAAATCGCTTGGGGCCTATATCGAGATGCTGGAGACCGTCTTTCTCTGTTATGAGGAACACTACCCCGCGTTTAAGAGCGGCGTGAAGCATACCATTGCCAAGCGGCGCTCCATGCAGTCCTATCGGAACATACGAAACATCACCACCGGCAGCCTCCTCTGGCTTTTTCAGAATTCCGAGCGGCTGGTTAAGGCGCCGAAGCCCACGGCCATACGGCTGCAAGGCGATTATTACCTGCCCTACGAGATACATATTGAGAAATCAACGAAGAGTTTCGATACCTATGAGAACCGTATGGTGCTGGGCTTTCTTCAATTGGTGTATACCCATGCCCGCTCTATCGAAACCCGTCTCGGCCATGACATCAAAGCGGCGGAAGGGCTTGTGGAGAAACTGCAAGCCATGGAGCGCGACGGCATGAAAATGGCGGTCATACCGGTCAAACGGATATTGCTCGACTCAAGCCGCTCGCAGCTTAAGGTATTGCGGAGCCTCATCGCCCACATAGAGCGGCAGTATCCGAAATACCGCGAGATCCTTCGGTGTTCCGAGAAGCAGATCGCCGGTATGCCGGAGAAGACGAAAGTCTTTCAGGAAGTGCGTCCGTACCGCCATATCTTCGAGCAGATTGTCGAGTGGTACCGGTTCGGTGAATTTAAGCTCCTTAAGGAGAGTCTTATCTTTACCATCAAAACCATGGATACCCTGTTTGAATACTACTGCCTCTATAAAATACTCCTTATGCTGCAAGACGCGGGGATTACCGCCGCGCCCCGGGGAGAGGCGCCTTCCGCCGTTCATGTCTATAAACCCCTCCCGTACCACTATCACTGCGAAGTGGCCAATACCTACCGGTTCCAAAGGGGCGACCTGCGGATAACTCTCTATTACCAGCCGGTTATCCACTCAAACAGCTTCGAGAACGACATAACCCTGTACCGAACCACCTCTTTCCACGATTGCTACACCCCGGACTTTATGCTCAAAATCGAGAGAACCGGCGGAAAGAACCGGAACGCCTCGTATATCCTTATGGACGCGAAGTATTCCACCGGCGAGACTATTAAGAAATACTATATGGACAAAACGATACTGAAGTATTCCTGTCAGGTATCCGGCATAGCGGGGCACGCGGTAAAGGCCGTGTGGATCCTCCAGGGGAGGCCGGATTACCGGAACGCCGGAGAGAACCCCGTCGCGGCGCCGATTGAGCGCTACCATAATTCGCCGCTTGCGGAGCGCCACAAGCCGGCGGTTTCCTATGCGGTCATTCCGCTCGGGGGCAAAACCGATATGTCCCGGTTATGGCGGGAGCTTTGCGCCGCGGCGCCGGAGCTTGCGGAACACGGGGAGACGGAAATCGCGGAAGCGCACGGCGAAACAGGCGTACCGGACAGAGAAAAAAAACTTTACGACTATGAAGAGGAGAAATATGCCCGGTTTTACCTTTATTGAAACCCTTTCCGAAATGTTTTCATACGCCTTTCTGGTGCGGGCGGTTATCGTCGGCGCTCTGGTTTCCCTCTGCGCAAGCCTTCTGGGGGTGAGTTTGGTGCTTAAGCGCTATTCCATGATCGGCGACGGCCTTTCCCATGTGGGATTCGGCGCGTTGGCTCTGGCGTCGGCGCTCAACCTCGCGCCGCTTACGGTTTCTATTCCCGTGGTGGTGGCGGCGGCTTTCCTCCTCCTGCGTCTCAGTGAAAACAGCGCCGTAAAGGGAGACGCGGCAATCGCCCTTATATCCACCGCCTCCCTTGCGGTGGGGGTCATCGTGATTTCCGTAACAACCGGCATGAATACCGACGTGTGCAACTATCTTTTCGGGAGTATTCTTGCCATGAGTAAAGCCGACGTGCGCCTGAGCGTAACCCTTTCCGTTGCGGTGCTGGGGCTTTATATCCTCTGCTACCATAAAATATTCGCGGTTACGTTTGACGAGCATTTCGCCAAAGCCACGGGAACCAGAACCGGCGTGTTTACCATGCTCGTCGCCCTTTTGACCGCGGTTACCATTGTGCTGGGTATGCGTATGATGGGCGCGCTCCTCATCTCGGCGCTCATCATCTTTCCGGCGCTGACCGCCATGCGCCTCTGCAAACAGTTCAGAACCGTTACCCTAAGCGCCGCGCTCGTATCGGTTGTGTGTTTTTTTATCGGCGTGGTCGTTTCGTACCTCTACGCCGTTCCCACCGGAGCCAGCGTGGTGCTGGTCAATATTATCGCGTTTTGTCTGTTTGGTTTTCTTTCTTTCGCAAAGCAGTTTTTTTCAAGGAGCGCAGCATGAAACGGATGGCAGTGCAAAGCCTCATTCTGACGGTCGGTTTCCTTTTTCTTGCCGGATGCGGCAGGGAGCGGGGAAAAATTACGGATACACGCGAAGGCGGCGCCAAAACAATTACCCTCGCGGGCTATACCGGCTTAAATATCGCCGATACACCCCAAGCGGCATCTGAGTCAACGCGGCAGGTGGTGGCGGATGCCCGCTACGATACCAATAAAGGCGTGGTGGTGGAGATAAAAGAGAAACTTTTTATCGCCCAAACTAACGACGTATACGAGAACCCTGACGACTATCTCGGCAAAACCCTGAAACTCGAGGGCATTTTTCAGTATTACCGGCCTATGACCGGTGATGAACCGTACTGTTTTGTGATGCGTTACGGCCCCGGATGCTGCGGGAACGACGGCAGCGTGGCTTTTGAGGTGCTTTGGGAGAACGGACAGGGGCAATATCCGCAGGAAGGCGAGTGGGTTGAGGCGGTCGGGGTACTGAAACGGTACGAGGAAGACGGATACCCCTATATCTGTATCAGCCTCTCGTCGTTAAAAGTATTACGCACCCGCGGCGCCGAGTTCGTAACCCAATAACCGCCGGTAGTCTGTCCCCGGCGCTTGGTAGTCTGTCCCCGGCGCTTGGTAGTCTGTCCCTTACGCTTGGTAGTCTGTCCCCGGCGCTTGGTAGTCTGTCCCTTATGCTTGGTAGTCTGTCCCTTATGCTTGCCAGTCTGTCCCTTACGCTTGCCAGTCTGTCCCCTTCTCTTTCCAGTCTGTACAATACGCAGGTTGATCTGTCCCCGGCGCTTGGAAGTCTGTCCCCTGCGCTTGCTACTCCGTCACATCTGATGGGGGGTCTGTCCCTTACGCGTGGGAGTCTGTCCCCGGCGCTTGCCAGTCTGTCCCCGGAGCTTGCGAGTCGGTCCCCGGGGCGGG
>JAITHR010000118.1 GCA_031279895.1 Spirochaetaceae bacterium | reverse complement strand
CGCTGCTCTATTCGGCGGCGGAGCATCCGTCGATTCGGGAAAACGCGCTTTCCTGTAGGCGTTTCGGGAAGGCGGCGCACCGTATCGGGGTGGAAAAGGACGGGCGGGTAAGCGAGGCGACGCTGGCAAAAGCCCTCGACAAGCACCCCGAAGCCCGTTTCGTGGCGCTTATGGGGGTCAACAACGAGATCGGCGCGTATACGGACGTGGCGTCTCTTGCGCGTTTTGCCCGTGCGCGGCGGGCCGGCGGCCCGCTCCATATCCATAGCGACCTCGTGCAGGCCGCGGGCAAGGTTCCGGTCAGCCTGTCGGAGTGGGATATTGACTCCGCGTCCCTAAGCGGCCATAAACTCGGCGCGCCGCGGGGTATCGGCGCGCTCTACCTCCGCAATCCGGCGCGGGCGCTTTTTGCGGGCGGCGGGCAGGAGGGCGGCGTGCGCGGCGGCACGGAGAATACCGCCGGCGCGGTCGCGCTGGCAGCGTGTCTTGAGGCGCGGCTGGGCTCCCTTAAAGAAGAATACCGGCTGGCCGCGGCGCGGTTTGGCCGCCTTATCCGCTTTTTGCGCGGACTTCCCGGGTGCGTTCTTATACCCGAAGACCGCGCCGAGGATGACCCGCGGTTTTCCCCGTATATTCTCCAGGCCGCGTTTCGGGGCATTCCCGGGGAGGTGATGGTGAGGATATTGGACGACGCGGGGTTCGCGGTGTCCACAGGCTCGGCCTGCTCCGCCCGCTCCCAAACCCGTCCGGTTCTGGCGGCGATGCGCCTTGACCCCAAGACCGCACGTGAAGGTATCCGTATATCCCAGGGCTGGTCCACCACGTTTGCGGACATAGACGCGCTCATAAGCGCCGTCTCCGCCGCCGGCGGCGGAGGCACAACGGCTTCCAGCGGAGCGGCTGTAAGTGGTCATTGACAGCTTAGGGGCGCTCCGCGGGAAGCTTATGAAACAGCCGGAGGCTGCCCGTGCAGCGGCTCAAAGCGGGTAAAGACTGCTTAGAGGCACTGCACAGGAAGCTTATGAAACAGCCGCCGTCTCCGACCCGCCGGCGGCGGGCGGCACAACGGCTTCCAGCGGAGCGGCTGTAAGCGGGTAAAGACCGCTTAGGGGCACTGCACAGGAAGCTTATGAAACAGCCGGAGGCTGCCTGCGAAGCGCCTGTAAGCGGGTAAAGACTGCTTAGAGGCACTGCACAGGAAGCTTATGAAACAGCCGGAGGCTGGCCGGCGGCGAAGGCGGCGATTGGGGCGAAGGTGTCGGCCTTGAGTGCCGCGCCGCCTACCAGTGCGCCGTCGATGTTCTCTTTGGCCATAAGGAGGGAGACGTTGTCCGGCTTTACCGAGCCGCCGTACTGAATGATGATTTTGTTGGCCGCGCCGCCGCCGTAGAGCCGGCCTATGACCGTGCGGATAGAGGCGTGGATAGCGTCCGCGTCTTCAGGCGTCGCGGTTTTGCCCGTGCCGATGGCCCATACCGGTTCATAGGCGATGGTTATGCTGCCTATCTCCCCGGCGGACACCCCCGCAAGCCCCCAGACGGTTTGGGTTTCGCAGACCACTTCGGCCTGCCCCGCGTCCCGCTCGTCGAGGGTTTCGCCCACGCAGAGGATTACTTCAAGCCCGTGCGTAAGCGCGAGCTTCACTTTTTTATTGATAAGCGCGTCGTCCTCTTTATAGATATGCCGCCGCTCGCTATGCCCCAGTATCACCGCCCTGACCCCCAGGTCCTTAAGCTGTAGCACCGAGACCTCGCCGGTGTGGGCGCCCTGCTCTTCCGCGGCCATGTTCTGAGCGCCCAGGAGGATATTCGTTCCCGAAAGAAGCGCACCCACTGTTTCAAGGCTCGTAAAACCGGGCGCCACAAGGTATTTATGCTTCCCGCCCTTCAGTCTGGCTACAAGGTCTTTGGCAAGTTCGGCGGCTTCGGCGCGGGTTTTGTGCATCTTCCAGTTTCCCGCTATGTAATAGGGTCGTGTACTCATTGTTTTTCTCCGTTAAATGAAATGGCGCGGCTAACCGGCGCGGCATACCTCGATGCCGGGCAGTTTTTTGCCCTCAAGAAGCTCAAGGGACGCGCCTCCGCCGGTGGATACGTGGCTCATCTTGTCCGCGAGGCGGAACTTGTTCACCGCCGCAACGGAATCCCCGCCGCCTACGACGGTAATCGCGCCTTTGCCGGTGGCTTCCGCCACCAGTTTCGCCAATTCGCAGGTGCCTTTGGCAAACGTATCGAACTCGAAGACCCCCACAGGCCCGTTCCAGACGATTGTTTTGGCTTTGCCAAGGACTTCGCGGTATTTCTCGAGGGTTTTCGGGCCCACATCCATGCCCATAAGGGTATCGGGGATGTCGAGGCCGTCTATGGGTACGGCTTTTGCGGCGGCGTCAAAGGATTCGGCGCCCAGATGATCCACCGGCAGCACGATTTCCACGCCGGCTTTCTTCGCGGCGTCGAGGATTTTTTTGGCGGTATCAAGCTGGTCGTTTTCCACCAGTGATTTGCCGACCGAATGTCCCTGGGCCTTGAGGAACGTGTACGCCATACCCCCGCCGATAACAAGAGCCGCGGCGTTTTTAAGCAGGCTCTCCAGCACCGCGATTTTGGAGGACACCTTCGCGCCGCCTATAATAGCCGCAAGGGGCTTTTGGGGGCTGGTAACAATCGGCTCAAGGTAATTCACCTCTTTTTCCATGAGAAAGCCCGCCGCCGACACCGGAACGAATTTGGCAATCGACGCGGTGGACGCATGGTCCCGATGGGCGGTGCCGAAAGCGTCGTTGACAAACACCTCGCCGTAGGAGGCCAGCTCCCGTGCCAGTTTGTCCCGCTCAGCCGCGTCTTTGGCGGTCTCTTCCTTATGGAAGCGGGTATTTTCCAGCATGATGACCGAGCCCGGTGGTTGGGACTCGATAAACCCTTTCTTGTTATAGTCCGAATCCTCGCCCGCAAAGACAACCGGCTTTCCCAGCTTCTTTTCAAGGTACGCCGCTACCGGCGCCAAACGGTGCTTGCCCTTGGTATACGCGGCCTCGTCAAAGCTCTTGCCGCTTTTCTCCGCTTTTTCTTTGGCGGCTTTGATGTCTTTGGAGGGGTCTCCCAGGTGGGACATCAGGGTAAGGGACTTCGCGCCCTGATCGAGAATATAGCGAATCGTGGGAATGGCCGCGGTAATGCGGGTGTCGTCCTGCACGACCCCGTCTTTCATAGGCACATTGAAGTCCACCCGCATAATCACCCGTTTCCCCTTGAGGTCAACGCTTTTTACGGTCTTTATCATCTACACACTCCTTGCACTCTTATTTTTTCTATTTTTTCCATTTTTTCTATTTTCTCTATAAGCGTCCCGCGGAGCGCGGCAAAGCGGACTGCGCCTGCTGTGAGCCGCTACACGAGACGCCGTTTAAAACCGTCGGAGACGGCGGCTGTTTCATAAGCGTCCTGATACCGCGGCAAAGCAGACAACGCCTGCTGTGAGCCGCCGCACAGGAAGCCGTTGAAACCGTCGGAGACGGCGGCGGGTGGTTACTTCTTCCTGCTGTCGATGTATTTGAGGAGGTCAACCACCTTGTTTGAATACCCCCACTCGTTATCATACCACGACACCACCTTAAAGAACCGCTTCTCTCCGGGAAGGTTGTTCTGGAGGGTCGCAAGGCTGTCGTAAATCGAGGTATTGGTGTTATGCACAATGTCGGTGGACACGATCTCGTCCTGCTGGAACTCAAGGACGCCCTTGAGGTACGTTTCGGAGGCTTTTTTGAAGGCGCCATTGATTTCTTCAATCGAGGTGTCTTTGACCGAGCGGAAAGTAAGGTCAACCACGGATCCGGTGGGCGTGGGGATACGGAAACTCATGCCCGTAAGTTTCCCTTTGGTTTCGGGAAGCACTTCCCCCACGGCCTTTGCCGCGCCGGTGGTGGAGGGGATGATGTTGATAGCCGCGGCGCGGCCCCCCCGCCAGTCTTTCTTTGACGGGCCGTCAACCGTCTTCTGCGTGGCGGTGTAGGAATGGATGGTGGTCATAAGGCCGGTTTCAATGCCGAAACCCTCTTTGAGCAGCACATACACAAGCGGCGCGAGGCAGTTGGTGGTGCAGCTTGCGTTGGAAACCACGTGGTCGTTCGCGGGGTCGTACTTCTCATTGTTCACGCCCATAACAAAGGTGGGGATCCTTTTTTCCTTGCCCTTTGCCGGCGCGGAGATAATGACCTTTTTGGCGCCCGCGTCAAGGTGGCCGTAGGCTTTGTCGTCGGTGAAAAGACCGGTGGATTCGATTACATATTCAACGCCCAGTTTCGCCCACGGCAGGTTCTTGATTTCTTTTTCAGCGGCCACGCATTGAATCTCGTGTCCGTTGACCACCAGAATATCATCTTCGGCGCCGGCGCCGCTCTTTTTGGTGCTGATCTGCGCCTTCATCTGTCCCTGGGTGGAATCGTATTTGAGCTGATAGGCAAAATATTTCGCGTCAGTGGTAACATCCACCACCGCGACAACGTCGATTTTGTCTTTTCCAAGCA
>JAITHR010000098.1 GCA_031279895.1 Spirochaetaceae bacterium | reverse complement strand
GTCCGCACCTATGAATGCGACGCTTACGGCCATGTGAATAACGCCAATTACCTTAACTACCTTGAGTTCGCCCGCTACGAGTTCCTGAAGGCCGTGGGCTTTGATTACCCCGCGGCAATCCGGGCGGGCTACGGGGTATATGTGGCGCGGATAGAAATCGAGTACAAGAGGCCGGCGGTGGCTGACGACGTGCTGGTTATCCGCTCCGCGCCTGTGAGAAAAGGCGCCGCCAGCGGGATTATCGCGCAGGAAATAATGCGCGGAGAGGAACTCGTCGCGAACGCGAAGGTTACCTGGGCCTTTGTGGACTCCAAAGGCCAGCCCGCCAAGGTCCCGCCTGAATGGGACGTCCCGGGCCTCTCCCCCGCCGCCGCCGGCGGCGGAGGCACATAAGCCGCCGGCGGCTGTTCCACCGTCTCCGACGGCTTCATAAGCTTCCTGATACGCGGCTCTAAGCTGTCAAAGACTGCTTACAGGCGCGAGGCGGGAAGCAGTTTAAACAGCCGGAGGCTGAACGGCAGCATATCGCAGTAAAATGAGGTGTATGCGAGATAAACACGAGTCGGAATCAGCTGAACGCGAGTCAAAATCATATGAACGCGAGTCAAAATCATATAAACGCGAGTCAAAATCATATAAACGCGAGTCGGAATCATATAAACGCGACTCCCGTATAACTATACGCGCACCGCATATGACTATACGCGCACCGCATATGACTATACGCGACTCCCGCACGACTGGACGCGACCCCCGCACGACTGGACGCGCCCCGCGCATGACTGTATGCGAGTCAGAAACAACTGTATGCGGTGCGCGTACAACTGTATGCGGTGCGCATACAACTGTATGCGAGTCAGAAACAACTGTATGCGGTGCGTATCCAGCTGAATGCGAGTCGGAATCAGTTAAAAGAGGAGCCGGTCTAAGCGGCGTAGAGGCGTGTTTAGGTGGCTTTGAGGCGTGATTGTGTGGCCTGGGAGTCGCGCAGCCTCCGGCTGTTCCATAAGCGTCTTGCGGAGCGGCTCTAAGCGGGCCGCCGTCTCCGACGGCTTCATAAGCGTCTTGTACTGCGCCTCTAAGCGGACTACGACTGCTTCGGCGCGGTATCAGGAAGCCGTTGTGCCTCCGCCGCCGTTGTGCCTCCGCCGCCGGCGGGCCGCCGTCTCCGACGGCTTCATAAGCGTCTTGTACTGCGCCTCTAAGCGGACTGCGACTGCTTTGCCGCGGTATCAGGAAGCCGTTGTGCCTCCGCCGCCGGCGGGCCGCCGTCTCCGACGGTTTCATAAGCGTCTTGTACTGCGCCTCTAAGCGGGCTACGACTGCTTTGCCGCGGTATCGGGACGCTTATGTGCCACCCGCCGCCGGCGGGCGGAGGCTGCGGTTCGTGATGGCCATGAGGAGCCGGTCGAGCCCCATGGCCACGCCGGAACACCGGGGAAAGTCCCGGAATATCTCCCAGTACGAAGGGTCGATCCGGTGGGGAACCAGCGCCCCCTGCTTGCGCCGCCCCTCGCGCTCCAGATATTCCCGCACCGCCGCGGGGTCGTCGGCTTCGGAATAGCAGTTGGCAAGTTCCATGCCCCGGACATAGAGTTCCCACCGCTCGACCGTGTGTCCCCGCGACTTGGCAAGGCACGGCACGAACGCGGGGTAATCCATGAGCGCCACAGGCCGGTCCTTCGGGAGGCGCGGCTCTACCGCGTGTACGAAGATAAGGTGGTACAGGTCCGCGGCGTCCGCATCAGGCGGGGCTTCCAAGCCCAGTCGCCGCGCCTCCCCGCCCAGGGCGTTGCGCGCCGCAGCCCCGTAGAGATCCGTGCCGGCCCAGCGGGAAAACGCCTCCTCCACCGAAATCCGCGTGAAAGGAGGCGCCAGGGCAGGGGAATCCAAAGCAAGGGCGCGGAAAAACTCCTCGGTTATCACCAGGGAATCCCGATAGTCCGCGTCGGTCGTATAGTATTCCAGCATGGTAAACTCAGGGTTGTGGAGTCTTCCCACGGACTCGACGTTACGGAAACACCGGCATATCTGGTAGAGCGGCGTTTTGTGGCGGGCGAGAAGCTCCTTCATCCAGATTTCAGGCGACGGGGCGAGCCAGTAGGGTACGGGCGGACGGTTCCCCGGGGGAAGGTAGGCGGTTTCAAAGACCTCAAGGCACGATTCGGGAATAAGGTGCGGCGAGAGTATCGGCGTATCGACCGCAAGGTAGCCCCTGTCGTCAAAAAACGCTCTGATCTTCTTAAAAAGACCGGCACGTTCCCAAAGAAATTCCGTATCCACCGCTCATTTCTCCTTCTTATTTGTTTACGCCAGGCGCAGTACCGCTTCTTTCCACCGGCGCCCCCGATCGAACTCGTTGAGGAACATCCCGAAAGACGCGCACCCCGGGGAAAGCACCACCACGTCCCCGGCGGAGGCCGCGGCAAGGCTTGCGGCAACCGCACCGTCCACCGTGTCAAAGGGCCCGGCGTAGGGGATGCCCCGCTCCTCGAGCATACGCGCCAGTTTCGCGCTGGCCGCGCCCGCAAGAAGCACGAGCGCCTTGGCGCCCCGCGCCGCGTCGGCGAGCACCCGCAGGTCAAGGTTCTTGTCCGCGCCGCCTGCGACCACCACCGGCGGCTTTCCGAAGGCGCCGATCGCCGCTGCAGCGGCTTCCGGTATGGTCGCGGCGGTGTCGTTATAAAACCGCACCCCCCGCGCTTCGAGAAAGAACTCAAGCCGGTGCGGAATGCCGGGAAACCGGTCGAGGCACTCCCGCACCGCCGCCGGGGGAATGCCCAGGTCAAGCAGGCACAGGGACGCGGCGAGGAGGTTCCGCTTCTGATGATACCCCGCGATACACGGGCGCGGCCCGACCGCCTCGATGACCGCGGCATCCGGCTGAAGCCGGACCAGAGCCGGGCCCTCATGTCCGGTAAGCCAGCCGCCCGCGACATCCGGCGGGAGGGGCGCCGCGGCGCATACCAGATTTCTCGCAGGCGTTTCCCCAAGGAAGCGCTTTCCCCAGAGGTCGTCATGGGCAACCGTGAGGTCCTGCGGGTCCTGTTCCGCGTAGACGACCTTTTTATCCGCGGCGTAGGCTTCCATGGTGCCGTACCGGTCAAGGTGGTCCGGCAGCATCGCGGTAATAACCGCGGCCCGGGGCTTGAGAAGGCCGCGCCCGCGCAGGTCTCCCAGCTGCCAGCTTGAGAGTTCCAGCACCACGTCGTCCCCGGCGCCCAGTTCGCTCAGAAAGGACAGGGGGGAGCGGGTGATGTTGCCGCCCAGATAGGCTTTCCCCCACGGGATGCCCTGTTTCCGCGCTTCTTCCATGACAAAATGGATTGCCGACGCGGTAGTGGACTTGCCTTTCGTGCCGGTTACCGCGGTGAGGCGTGCGGGAGACGCGGCGAGGAACAGGGAGATGTCGGTTTCAATCTGTTTACCGTGTTTGAGAAACGGCGAGTCCGGCGTTACGCCGGGGTTTTTTACCACGAGGTCCGCGTTTTCAAAATCCCGCCGGTCGTGGCGCCCCAGCACGTAGCGGATAGGGAGGTCGCTGAGGCGCTCCAGAGAGGGCGCGAGCGCCGCCGCGTCCCGCAGGTCCGTTACGGTTACTTCGGCGCCGCGTTCCGCGAGGTAGCGGGCGGACTGTACGCCGCCGCCGTGAAGCCCCAGCCCCATAACGAGCGCTTTCATGCCGGCATAAGGCGTGTTCGATGTGCAAGAAGGGGTATACTGCATACCCCCATCCTACCACACTTCCCCCTTCCCCGCCAGCCCGCCCAGCCCGTCTCCGACGGCTTCAAACAAGGCCGCGTGTTGTTTCCGAATGGTGCAACACCGTGTCCGGTTACTTCGCTGGCTGCTGTTGAGGCGCGGCTACGCTCTCGCGCCGTCTCCGACGGTTTGGGAGCCGTGCGTTGTTGTGCGTAGCAG
>JAITHR010000070.1 GCA_031279895.1 Spirochaetaceae bacterium | reverse complement strand
TAACGCCCTGGCGCGACGGCGGCAAAACCGAACCGGCCAATCTGCAAATGCTCTGCAAGGACTGCAACCGCCGCAAATCCGGCAAATAACCCGCCGTCTCCGACGGCTTCAGCATGGCCGCGTGTTGTTTGATAATGGTGCAACACCGTGTCCGGTGAGTGGGCTTAATACTGACTAGGCGCGGCTACGCTTCGCGCAGCCTCCGGCGGCTTGGGAGCCGTGCGTTGGTGCGCGTAGCCGCCTCCGGCTGTTTCACCGTCTCCGACGGTTCCAGCGGCGTCCCGCCTTGCGCCGACCCTAAGCTGTCCCCGCCCGCTTTGCCGCGGTATCAGGAAGCTTTTGTGCCGCCGCCGGCGGGCCGCCTCCGGCGGTTCCAACGGCTTCCCGCGCCGCGCCTCTCGGCTGTCTTCACCCGCTTTGCCGCGGTATCAGGACGCTTATGAAACCGCCGGAGGCGGGCTGGGAGGCGGGCCGAGTACCAGTTCCTGCTCCCGCTCGTTTCGGTAGGTAAGGAGCCGGAACGGGTCCTGGTAGTCTTTGCGCTTGGTTTTGACCGCCTCTTCCGCTATGTAACGCCGTATCTCCTGATCCCGCCTGAGATCCTCCTCCCACTGGCCCGCCGTGAGCGCCGAATCCGAATCCGCCGCGCCGGTGTGGAGGAAACGCAGCACCTGAAGGCCGTTTAACGCCTTGTCAAGGGCATACTCCCCCTGAAAAATCCGGTATTGCTCGTGAACCGCCTCCCATGACCCCAGCGTCCCCTCCCGAACCCCGCGCCGCACGGCCTCAACCTTTGCCGCCGGCACAAGCTGCCCGCCCAGGTTCTCCCATTCAAGGGACCGCGCCTGCGGGTGCGCCGCCTGAAACGAGAGAAAGTCGCGGGAACCGCCGGCAAGAAAATCAATAATCGCCGTAACCCCGTAATGGAGAAGCATCTCCCGATACGCCGCCATGCCTTGCGCGGGCGCGATGATTCTCACCCGCCTCCCGGAGCGCTCCAGAATCCGCGGCGGAAGGAGGATGCCCTCACGTCCCGTGCAAAAACAGGGAAGGCGCGGGTCCCGCCCGCCGTTACGGTCAGCCTTATCGAGCCAGTCCCCAAGCATCCCAAGGGCGCCTACCATCTCCCCCGCGGTGTCCGGCGCAAGGTAGGCGGTCTCGATATACTGCACCGGAAACCGGCGCGCGTCCCGCGTCCGGTACTTCCGGCTGTTCCTCTCAAGGGCGTACATATTATAGCGCCACCAGTACGCGGGCATCACCTCGCGCCGCGTGCCTTTGGCGTTGTTGGTAACGAGGCTGAAAGGCAGGGGTACGTGCAGTTCCGCAGGGTACCCGCCCTTGGCGATGAGGGTGTAGCTGGCAAACCGGCTGTTGTGTTTGAGGGCGCTCGAAAGACCGGGCCAAAACCCCCGTCCCGCGATAATCTCCCCGTCGTTGCCCCGACTGTTGTGGTTGGAGCCGACCGTAGCGCCGGCTGCCATGTTGGACTGCCCCATAATCATGGTGGCAATGAGAAACGAGTTGTTGTGGTGCTGTTCATGCCCCGGAAAGACCAGGTTGTTCAGCACCTCGCAGCAGGAGACGGTGGAGTTGTCCCCCAGAACCGAGTGGATGAGCCTCGCGCCGTATTTGAGGCTGCAATTATCCCCCAGCACGAAGCGCACCGCTTTTGACCCGTAAAAGACGCGGCACCCGTAGCCGATGATGCCGTTTACCAGCTCCACCCCCTCTCCGATTTGGGTGGGGTCCCGGTCGTCTGACCTGACGGTGAGATTTTTGAGTTTGTTCGCGCCCTTTATGTAGGCGCTGTTCCCGATGAGCGCGTCTTTTATGGTGAGGCAGTGTTTTATCACCGCGCCGTGGCCGATGACCCCGTAGTACCCGCGCCGGGGGTCAACCGCGTTTTGGGTCATGGTCTTGAACGCTTCGAGGAGCGACGGGTCGAGCCGGTTTGCGGCCCAGAGGTAGGCGTCCGCCGGAATGAGCCCGTCGAAAGGAAGGATGCTCCTCCCGCCCGCCTCGTTGAGCGGGTCTATCCAGATACGCACCGTTTCGTCTTCCCCGTCCTTCACCACGCCGCATCCGAACTTGGCGTGGCTTGTGGTGTCCAGTTCGTTGACGGAACTGAGGAGCGCCTGGTTCCCTATGATATAGTGGGAGACGTACCTGCAATCGTGGATAGCGCACCGGTCCCCGATGTCCGAGGAGATAATCCGGCTCCGGGTAATACCGACAGGCAGCGCGTAATCGTGGTATTTGAGCGTACCGCACTCGGCGTCTCCGATGCGGACCGGTCCGGCGAAGTCGTTGTCGCGGATGATGTCCGGGTTGAACCGGTTTGTTACCAGCACGGCCCCCCAGTCGGCGCAGCGGTTGCGGTTTTTTGTGAGGGCGCGGATTTCCGTTTCCGTAAGATGCCGGTAACATTCCGCACGGCGCCGCGCCGGAAGCGCCTGGTCGCGGTACATGGAGCCGTTCATGCCGGCGTGGAGCCATTCGAGCTGGCGGTTTCTGATTTCGTATTCCTGCGGAAGGTCGGCGGGGCCGCGGTCGAGGCCGCGGGATGTTTCAAAAGACGTTTCAATAAAGGCGGTACCCATAATACCCCCTACCATACCCCCCCTACCCCAAAAACGCAACCGTCTCCGACGGTTTCATAAGCTTCCCGATACCGCGGCACAGCGGACGAAGACCGCTTTCCCCCGTTTTTCTTAGAAATCCGGAGTTTTACCCCGAACCGCCGGTACTTTGCCCCGAACCGCCTATACTTTACCCCGAACCGCCGGTACTTTGCCCCGAACCGCCGGTACTTTGCCCCGAAACACCAGTCATTTACTCCAAAATACCTATCCCTTGCCCCGAACCGCCTATCCTTTACCCCAAAACACCAGTCCTTTGCCCCGAAACACCAATCCTTTACCCCTAAATATCAATCCTTATGCCTCAGAACATCAATGTTTTGTCTCAGAACATCAATGTTTTGTCTCAGAACATCAATGTTTTGTCTCA
>JAITHR010000056.1 GCA_031279895.1 Spirochaetaceae bacterium | reverse complement strand
ATCCGAAATATTCAAATGAGCGATTTTTTCGTACACTTCACGTTCACACTCACCCTGTTGCTTATATACCCAATAGCGCAGTTTTCGGATCACATATTTCTCAGACTTCTCATTTTTATCAATAACAAAAGAAAAAATGTCGTTTGTTCCCTCTAGATATTTCCATTCCTTGATATCGTTGACCGTTATTGTACAGCCAAAAACCTTTTCTGAAATGGAACCGATATATTTCACTAATTCCGGGGTTGACTCTCTTATTTTTTTCTTTGCTTTGACTATTTTCTCAGAATCGCTTGTTTCTTCAAGCACTCCTTGAAACGCTTCTTCAATTTTTTTCTTAATCGCCTGAACCTCTTCTTCAGTCATTGAAAATACCCCTTAACGTATAGGTGAGCGTGCCGCTACAGGCCGCTCTTTTCTATTCATTATCTTTTATTTGAACCGTACCTGTCAACCGTCCAGCGGTCCAGCCGGTTTTACACGACTTCCCGCCACGCGCCCCAAAGCCGGTAAAGTCCGCCTCCCCGCACGCCCCTAATCGGAAAAACGGAGTTTTGGGTCGTCGGGACGGAGGTTTGGGTTGGCGGCGCCTTAAACCGGCACGGAATTCCGGGGCGCGGCGGCGCACCCGCCGAAGCGGGTTCAGACCGCTTTGCCCGGGGGCGGGCGGGTAAAATTATTTATGGCGGCGATATAGGCTTTTATCGAGGACTCCACCACGTCGGTAGAGAGCCCCCGTCCGTTCCAGAGCCGGCCCTCCCAGGCAATCCGCACCCACGTCTCGCCCTGCGCGTCTTCGCCGCCGGTAACGGCCTTAAGTTCGTAATGCTCAAGTTCCGGCTCTTTTCCGATTATCCGGTTAACGGCCTTGAACGCCGCGTCAATCGGCCCGTGTCCCACGGCTACCTGCTCGTAATACTCCGCGTCGTTACAGAGAAGCCGGATGGTGCAGGTGGAGCTTAGGCTTGAGCCGCAGTTTACCACCCAGCGATCGAGCTTGTAGGTTTCGACCGCCGGGGAACCGGCATCCATGACCAGAGCCTCGATGTCCCGATCGCTTACCGTCTTTTTCTTGTCCGCAAGCCCCTTAAATCGGGCAAACGCCTCGTCCAGCGCCGGGCCTTCAAGGTACAGCCCCAGCTCGTTAAGCCGGTCCTCAAAGGCGTGGCGCCCGGAGTGTTTACCCAAAACCATGCGGTTTTTGGGGATGCCGATGGATTCGGGGGTCATAATCTCGTAGGTGGCGCGGTTCGCCAGTACCCCGTGCTGGTGGATGCCCGCTTCGTGGGCAAAGGCGTTTTCCCCGACTATCGCCTTGTTGGGCGGGACGTTCACGCCGGTCACCTGGCTTACAAGGCGGCTCGCGGCGTAAATCTGGGTAGCGTCAACCCTGGTGTCGGCGCGGAGAAAGTCGGCACGCACCCGCATCCCCATAACAATCTCCTCAAGCGAGGCGTTCCCCGCCCGCTCCCCTATGCCGTTGACGGTACACTCCACCTGATCCGCGCCGGCTTCCACCGCCGCGAGGCTGTTGGCCACCGCAAGCCCCAGGTCGTTGTGGCAGTGCATCGAAATCCTGGCACGCCCGCTTTCGGGGGTGTGTTCCCGGATATAGCGCACGAGGCCCGCGAACTCCGCGGGCATGGCGTAACCCGTGGTGTCCGGTATATTGACCACCGTGGCGCCCGCGTCGATAACCGCCGCGAAAACGCGGCACACGAAGTCGGGATCGCTTCGGGAGGCGTCTTCGGCGGAGAACTCCACGTCCGCGCAGAACCGCTTCGCGTACTTCACCGCCGAAACCGCCCGCTCGACAACCGCGTCCGGCGTCATCTTAAGTTTGTATTCCATGTGGATAGGGGAGGTGGCCAGAAAGACGTGGAGGCGGGGGGACGCCGCTTTGGAGAGCGCCTCCCGCGCCGCGTCAATGTCTTTTTCAAGAGAGCGGCACAGGCCCGCCACGGTACAGTCCCTGACAATACCCGCCACGGTCCTCACCGCCTCAAGATCCCCGGCGCTTGACGCCGGAAAGCCCGCCTCAATGACGCTCACCCCCAGCCGCTCAAGGCGGCGGGCCACTTTTACCTTTTCTTGCAGGTTCATGCTGCACCCGGGCGCCTGTTCCCCGTCCCGCAGCGTGGTATCAAAGAGGTCGATTATCCGAATCTGTTCGTTATGTTCCATGGTTTTGTTTTTTCTTTTTTCTTTGTAAAATAAAGTACCGTAAAGCCCGCGCCGGAGGACGCGGGCCGCGTGCCGGCGACTCGCTACTTGTGCGCCGGTTTGGGGAGCCAGCTCATCATGGAGCGCAGTTCCGCGCCCACGATCTCAATCGGATGTTCCGCTTCAATGGCGCGCATCCTGTTAAAGAAGGGGCGGTTTACCTGATTTTCGCTTATCCAGTCCTTGGCGAACCTGCCGCTCTGAATCTCTTTCAGCACCTTCCGCATGGTCTCTTTGGTTTCTTCGGTGATGATCCTGGGGCCCGTAACGTAGTCCCCGTATTCGGCGGTATCCGAGATGGAGTAGCGCATAAAAGAAAGCCCCCCGCGGTTCACGAGGTCGATGATGAGTTTCATCTCGTGCATAACCTCGAAATAGGCGCTCTCCGGCTGGTAGCCGGCTTCCACCAGCACCTCGTATCCCGCTTTCATAAGCGCCGACACGCCGCCGCAGAGTACCGCCTGTTCCCCGAAGAGGTCGGTCTCGGTTTCTTCTTTGAAAGTGGTTTCAAGCACCCCGGCCCGCGCCCCGCCGATGGCCGCGGCGTAGGCAAGGCCCGTGCGCTTCGCGTTCCCGTCGGCGTCCTGATGCACCGCGATAAGGCAGGGTACGCCGGCGCCCGCCTGATACTGTTCCCGTACCGTGTGTCCCGGGCCTTTGGGGGCGATCATCACCACGTTAATATCCGGCGGCGGCACGATCTGGCCGAAGTGGATGTTGAAGCCGTGGGCAAAGGCCAGGGTTTTCCCCGCCGTAAGGTGCGGCTTAAGGGAATCCCGATAGAGCGCGGCCTGTTTTTCATCGTTTATAAGGACCATAATGAAATCCGCGCAGGCCGCGGCGTCTCCCGCGGTTTTGACCGCGAGCCCCGCGGCTTCCGCTTTCTTCCATGACGCGGACCCTTCGTAGAGGCCCACGACCACGTTAAGACCCGATTCCTTGGCGTTAAGCGCGTGCGCGTGGCCTTGGGAACCGTACCCGATAACCGCGACGGTTTTCCCTTTGAGGACCCCCAGGTCGCAGTCTTTTTCATAATACATAACAGCCATATAAAACTCCTTCGTGTGAAATGGCGGCAGGGCGCTGTTCAGACGCTCAGCACAAGGGATCCCCGCTCAAGGGCCACAAGTCCGGTACGGGCAAGTTCCAGTATACCGTAGGGGCGCAGGAGGATGAGGAGCCCCTCAAGTTTCTCCCGATCCCCGGTGGCTTCAATGGTGATGGTAGACGGGGACACGTCAATGACGCGGGAGCGGAAGATGCCGGCGATCTCAAGGGCGCCCTGGCGTTTGCGTTCGTCAGCGGTGATTTTGACCAGCATGATCTCCCGCCGGATGCACGAGGCGGCTTCCAGTTCCCGCACGGCGATGACGTCAACCAGTTTGCCGACTTGTTTTATGATCTGTTCGATGACCGGATCGTCTCCGGTTACGGCAATGGTCATGCGGGAAATCGAGGGGTTCTCGGTTTCCCCAACGGTCAGGCTGTCAATGTTGTAACCCCGCCGGCTGAATAGCCCTGAGACGCGGCTTAATGTGCCGGGCCGGTTTTCCACCAGCGCGGACACCACGTGTTGCTTCATAGTAACTCCCTTACGAACCACACGATACCACACTATCCCCACTCGTTTCAACCGCCGCCGGCAGCGCCGGAGGCTGTTTCAGCATGGCCGCCTGTTGTTTCCAAATGGTGCAACACCGTGCCGGCGGCGCCGCCGCCTCCGGCGGTTCCCGAAGCTTCGGCAGGGGGTTTGGGGGAACTGGTTCCCCCAACCGCCGGAGGCAGGTACGCAGTCTCCGCCCGCTTCAGAGCGCGGCGCACACCTGTTCGTGTATAAAAAATATACGCGAAACAGATTACGGCCTCTATTGCGTAAAGCCTCGTTTTTACATACCATAGCGTTATCTCTATAAAAAGAGCCGGATTTCGGTCTAAAAGGCTTGGTTTTGACCCTCCAAAAGAGAGCGTCGGTTCTTTTAGGGAGAAAGCACAGGTTGAGGACAAAATAAAGAATATGAATAAAGCGGTTTTTGATACTGTTACTCCCGCAATCGAAGACGATGTTTTTATTGATAAAATAGCACGGCTGGATTCAGCTCTTGAGAAAACGTATAACCCGTTTATGCGCGTTGATACTATGCTGAATAGAAAGATAGTAAGTTTTCAAGCCAATAAAACCGTTCCTTTTTATCGCTGGTATAAATATAAAGAAGGATTTTCCGCGCATTTGGTTGCGTATTATATCAAGAGACGCGGGGTTTCCGCTACGCGAAAACTGTTAGACCCTTTCGCTGGAAGCGGGGCGACGATTTTTTGCGCCAGCGATTTAGGCATTGACGCGCTCGGCATTGAATTACTGCCAATAGGGCAGCATATTATCAAGGCGCGAAATTTATTGCAGTATTTTTCCAGCAAGGATTTTGAGACGCTAATACAATGGAAAAATAAAAAGCCCTGGATAGACCATCAGGGACAAAATAATTTTAC
>JAITHR010000012.1 GCA_031279895.1 Spirochaetaceae bacterium | reverse complement strand
ACCGAGCGCATCGCGATTCTCATTGACGGGGTGCCGGCAAACTCGGCGCGTTCCGGCGAGTTTGACGTGAGCCAGATCGACCTTAACAGCGTGGAGCGGGTGGAGGTTATTTACGGCGGGTCCGACACGAAATACAACGTCTCCGGCGCCCTGGGCGGGGTCATCAACATCATCACCGTGAAAAAGCAGGAGCCGGGCCTCTCCTTAGGCGGCACGGTCTCGAATACGGCCTACGGGACCGGCTCGTACAACCGGAAGGGCGCGGTGGAGGAGCCGCACTACGAGGACCTTGTTGACACCCAGCGCGTCGACGTGTTCGCGGGCTACGGCTGGGAGAAGGTGTCCCTGCGCCTCAACTGGTTCGGCACCCGCGCCGCGAACCACTACCTCTATGAAGACTACTACGGCTTCGCCCGCCGCAAACAGAGCAACGAGGTATGGGACACCGGACTTGGCGGCACGGTTATCCTGGACCTCCCGAAAGCGGCCACGCTCTCAAGCGCGACCCGGCTCTATGTCGCAAAGAAACAGTATCCCGTAACCGGCGTGTCCGAGGGGTACGGGCTTGAGCGGGATTTCTCTTTGAAAGAAACCCTCTCCTTTCACGCGCCGGTGATTTTTCGGGAGGACCTTGAAACCGAAGCGTCCCTCAGTTACGCCCTTAACGTCATGCGCTACGCCGAAATCTCCGAGGGGAGCGACCACGGCCTCACGCTGATTAACCGGTGGCACTGGTACCCGTCGCGGAGCGTAACTGTCCGCGGGGGCATTGACTTTCGGTATATCGCGGTGGATTCGAGCGAAACCACCGGCACGTCCGGCACTCTGGCCGGTATATACGGTACTTTCGAGTACAGCCCCCTGCCTGTGCTGCTCTTCATAGGCTCGGTAAAGGCCGCCACCGACGCGGAGCAGGGGGTGCTGGTGCCGAAACTGGGGCTGCGCTGGCAGGCGCTCGACGGCCTTACCCTTAAAAACAATTACTTCCGAAGCTTTAAGTTTCCCGATTTCGACGACCTCTTTTACCGGAGCGCCGACGGGCTCTACCGGGGCAATCCCGAGCTTGAGCCGGAGGACGGCTGGGGCGCGGACGTGACCTGCGAGTTTAGGCTGAACGACAGGTTCGCGGGCTCTTCCACCGTCTACGTCCAGTATACGGAGCACTCTATCCACTGGGTAAAGCACGGCTTGTACTGGACGCCGGAAAACGTGGGAACCGGCTTTTTCACGGGCTTTGACTTCCGTCCGACCCTCACCCTGCCGGTCGATGCCGGGCCGTTTAAGCGCGTGGTCTTCGGGTGGAATTATCAGATCCAGATCAGCTGGTTTTTAACCGACGATTTGAGTTTTGGCGATTCTCTCCGTATTCCCTATATGCCCGCGCACATCTTAGGCGGTTCCGTGGAGGCGGTCTGGACCTCCGGCTCGTTTCTTATCTCCGCCCACTACGAGAGCCTCCGGTACGCGGACACCGGCAACCGGATGGAACTCGCGCCGTACTGTCTTTTGAACCTGACAATCAATCAGAACATAGGCCGGACCTGGACCGTATTCGCGGTGGTACGCAACGGGTTTAACCAGCTCTACACGTCTTTCGCCGAGTACCCCATGCCGGGCATCTCCTTTACCCTGGGCCTCCGCAGCCGGCGGCTGTTTTAACCGTCTCCGCCCGCCGGCTGCGGGGGGCACAGCAAGGCCGCCTGTTGTTTCCGGCTGTTTCATAAGCGTCCAGTGAAGCGCGGCAAAGCGGGCGGAGATTGACTAGCCGCCTCCGGCGGCTGGGGGAACCGGTTCCCCCAGACCCCCCGGTAGCGCAAGACGCAGTGCGCCCCAAACAACGCCGTCTCCGACGGTTCCATAAGCGTCATGCCACGCGCTCCGAACCACGCGCCGCCCCTTACCACGCACAACAACGCGGCGCTCCCGAACCGCCCGCCGTTGCGTGAAGCGTAGCCGCGCCTGGGCTGTGCAAGCTCGCCCAACGGACAGGGTGTTGCACCATTCGGAAACAACAAGCGGCCATGCTTAAACCGTCGGAGACGGGGCGGCCATGCTGGAACCGTCGGAGACGGGGGAACTATACTTACTTTTATGGATTTTGTTATTACTGAAGATGAGCGGCGGACGCTTTTAGCCTGCGCCAGAGAAAGTATCGCGGCGAAACTCGCGGGGCGCGAGCCGGCGTACCCCGCACCCCGCGCCGGACGCGCTGGCCTTGCTGCCAGATGCGGCGCTTTCGTCTCCCTGCATAACGGGGAAAACCTCCGGGGCTGTATCGGCAGGCTGACTTCCGACGAGCCGCTTGAAAAAACCGTGCGTGTCATGGCGCGGGAGGCGGCGTTCGGAGACCCGCGGTTCCCGGCGCTTACCGCGGAAGAGCTGGATTCGTGCCGCATAGAGGTCTCGGCACTCTCTCCGCTTGAGCCGTGCGCGGACGTGCGAGCCGTGCGCGTCGGCGTCCACGGGTTATACCTGCGACACCGGGGGCGGACCGGCGTGCTTCTTCCGCAGGTGCCGCTTGAGCAGGGGTGGGACCTCGACGGGTTTCTGGCGTACCTCTGTGTCAAAGCCGGCCTTCCCGCCGGTTCCTGCGACGCGCCGGAGGCCGAACTCTACACGTTTACCGCGGTCGTGTTCGGGGAGGAGCGCCGGTGAAACCGAGACCCGTTGAAACCATGACCGAATCTGAGGCGCGGGGGGTGCGTTTCGCGCTTATGGATATTGACGACACGCTGACTACCGGCGGGAAACTGGGGGCCGCGGCATACGCGGCGCTCTGGCGTCTCAAAGAAGCGGGTTTCGCGGTGATACCCGTAACCGGAAGGCCCGCGGGCTGGTGCGACCTTATTGCCCGCGAGTGGCCTGTTGACGGCGTGGTCGGGGAAAACGGCGCGTTTGCTTTCTGGGAGGACGCCGGCGGGAGCCGGACGCTGAAAGCCGCGTACCACCCGTGCGCGGTGCGGAACACCCACCCCGCGCTGGAGAAGATACGGGAGCGGGCGCTGGCGGAAATACCGGGCCTTCGGGTGGCAAAGGACCAGTTCTCCCGCCTTTTCGACCTCGCGCTGGACTTTGCGGAGGAGGAGCCTGTCCTGCCGCTTGAGGCCGCGCTGCGGGTCAAGGCCGTAGCCGAGGACGCCGGCGCACAGGCAAAGATTTCCTCTATTCACGTGAATATCTGGATGGGAACCTATGACAAACTCTCGATGGCCGAGCTTTTCCTTTCCCAACGGTTCGGCTGGGCCGGCGGGCGCGCCGAGGTGGTCTTTGTGGGGGACTCGCCCAATGACGAACCGATGTTCGCCGCCTTTCCCCTTGCCTGCGCGGTTGCCAACGTGCGGCGGTACGCGGATCTCATACGCCATCCGCCGCGCTTTATCGCGTCTCAAGAGGGCGGCGAAGGCTTCGCCGAAATAGCCGAAACGCTCTGCCGCCGTCTCCGACGGCTTCAAACATGGCCGCCTGTTGTTTCGTAATGGTGCAACACCCTGTCCGGTGAGCGGGTTTGCACAGCCCAGGCGCGGCCAGCCTCCGGCTGTTCCGGCATGGCCGCCTGTGGTTTCCGAACGGTGCAACACCCTGTCCGGGGAGCAATCTTTCTGCTGATTAGGCGCGGCTACGCTTCGCGCCGTCTCCGACGGTTTGCTAGCGGCGCGTTGTTGTGCGCTGTACTGGGCGGGGCGTGGTTCGGGTCGCGGCGCAGGAAGCTTATGGAACCGCCGGAGGCGGTTTGCCGCGCTTCGCATGACGCTTTTGTGCCGCCCGCCGCCGGCGGCTGGAAATTTGGCGGGGGGCGTGTTTATACTTAGAGGTATGAAAGGTGAAGCGTTTTTGATGCGTGATGCCGCGAGCCCGTCAGGGCAGAGTTCGGCCAACGACAAACGACAAACGACAAACAAATTGTCGGTTCCCGCACCCTAGTTGTCAATAGCTGTCAGATAAAATTTTATCTTTTTTTTCCAGCCTCCGGCTGTTCCATAAGCGTCCCGCCCCGCGCTTCGGACGCCGTCTCCGACGGCTTCATAAGCGTCATGCCTTGCGCTTCAGGGAAGAGTATCTCCGTTTTGGGCATGGCCGTTTCCGCGCTAAAAACATTCATGCGCGGCCTGGAGATGAATGTTTTTATGTTGGAAACATTCATGCGCGACTCGGAGATGAATGTTTTTACTCTGGAAACATTCATGCGCGGCCTGGAGATGAATGTTTTTACTCTGGAAACGAATGTTTTTGTGTTGGAAACATTCGTGCGCGGGGCGCCTGTAAGCGGTCAACGACTGCTGTGAGTCGCTTCGCGGGACGTTTATGAAACCGTCGGAGACGGCGGAGGCGGAGGTATGGGGGTGAAACGATCGAAAAAGGGAGTGTTCCGCCTTTTTGTTGATACCGCGAGCCGGGTACGGATATTTCTTTCAAAGGTACGAAGGAATCTGTCCCTTTACCGCGTGAAAACTGATACGTTTGACGAAGTTTTTGTTGAAATAACGTCGCATTGTAATTTTCATTGCGCGTTTTGTCCGAGCGACAGCCTGCAACGGAAAAAAGGCGACCTTAAAGACGAATATATGATGAAAATCCTCTCGGAACTGCGGGATAAGGGGAAGGTTATCGCGTTTCACGTCCTGGGAGAACCGCTACTCAACAGGAATTTCTTCAAATACCTCTCGGTGTGCGACGAATATCATATCGAAGCCCACCCTACGACGAATATGTCGCTAATAACGGACGCCGTGCTTGAGAATATACTGGATCATCCGTCAGTTACTCTCATCCAGCTGAGCTTTCAGACGAGCAGCCGGGAAAGTTTCGCCCTGCGCGGCAGCGCCATGGCGTTTGAAGAGTATCTCGCCCTTTTGGAGCGTATTGTTTTTAACCGGAAGCGGATCGCGTCGAACTGCAAAATCAATATAAACGTGATGAACGATTACCACTGCCACCACGATACCCTCTGGGGCATATTCGACCCCGAACGGTTCCGGCAATTCATGGGTACTGTCGAGGCCTGGAAAGAACGGCTCGTTGCGGAGGGCGCGCCGGCGCAAAGTCCGCACCAATCCCACGCCGGCCCTTTCTATTACCGCACCCTCGACGAGATACCCGAAGATTTTTATAACCGCGCCGACGAGATACATTACGAGATAACGCCGAACCTCGCGGTGTTTGTGAAACACGTGGGGAAGTTCGGTATGTCCGACGCATTCGTTGACTACCTCAATAACAGAAAAGGCCATCCGTACAAACTGCGGAATATCCCGCGCCGATTCCCTTTCCCCATACCTTGCTGGGCCGTCAAGGCCCCCTGCGTGCTTTCAAACGGGGAAATAACGTGCTGCTGCGTTGATATTGAGGGAACCCTGTCCTTAGGCAATATTGCGCGTACCACTCTGGAGGAAGCGGCGAAATCAAAGAAACGGGCGCGTGTTATGAAGTCCCCGCTGCTTTTTGAAACCTGCCGGAAATGCAGGGGTCGCCTCCTCTTCCACCCGCAGCCTCCGTAGCCTCCGGCTGTTCCATAAGCGTCATGCCTCGCGCCTCTAATCTGTCGCCGACTGCTTACCTGCCTCCGGTTCCCCCAAACCCCCCGGTAGCGGCGTCATGCGCCGCGCACCTAATCTGTCGCCGACTGCTTTGCCGCGCCGTCTCCGACGGTTCCATAAGCGTCATGCGCCGCGCCCCGAATAACAACTGTCAGCTTACCGCCACGCGCCCCTAGTCTGTCGCCGACTGCTTTACCTGCCTCCGGCGGTTGGGGGAACCGGTTCCCCCAAACCCCCCGGTAGCAGCGTCATGCGCCGCGCACCTAGTCTGTCGTTGATTGCTTTGTCGCGGTATCAGGAAGCTTTTGTGCCGCCGGCGCTGCCGGCTGGCGGAGACGGGTGCTTTCAATGTCATAACTGAAAAGATCCCGCAGGTCGTTAAGCCCCAGAGCCATAAGCGCCATCCGGTCAATGCCGATGCCCCAGGCCGCCACCGGTACCTTCACCCCCAGAGCCTCGGTTACTTCCGGGCGGAATATGCCGGAGCCGCCCAGCTCGAACCAGCCCAGGACCGGATGGCGGATATGCACCTCCACCGAAGGCTCGGTAAACGGAAAATACCCCGGCACGTACTTCACCTCTTTGGCGCCCGCCACTTCCAGCGCGAACATCTCAAGAAACCCAAGGAGGGTTCGTATGTTTACTTCCTCCCCAAGCACGATGCCCTCGGTCTGGTAGAAGTCCGAAAGATGGGTGGCGTCCACCCGATCGTAGCGGAAACACCGGAGCATCCCGAAATACTTGCCCGGCACCGCGGCGCGGGGGAGCGTTTTCGCGGACATAACCGTACCCTGGCTACGGAGGATGAGGCGTCGGGTAAACGTCCGGTCAAAGGCGTAGTTCCACCCCCGGCTGCCGGTGGCGCCGCCGTTTTCATGGGTAGCGGCCACCTGTGAAAGCCACGGCTCCTCAATGGCCGCCGCGTACTCCGGTTCGGCAATATGATAGACGTCGTGAATGTCCCGCGCCGAATGGAACTGGGGCATAAAAAGCGCGTCGGAGTTCCAGAACTCGGTTTCCACAAGCGGGCCGTCAAACTCCTCGAAGCCCAGAGACACCAGTTTGTCCTTCACGCCCTCAAGAAACCGCCCGTAAGGGTTGGTTCTGCCTATCACCATGCGGGCCGGCGGCACCTTCACGTTATAGGGGCGGAAGCGCTTCTCCCGCCAGCTTCCGTCGGCGAGCATCTCGGCGGTAAGGACCGCGCACTCCTCGCCGGTAACGCCCAGATTTTCCAGCGCCCGCGCAACCGCGTCCCGATCGGCGGTAAACCCGAAGACCGCCGTCTCCCGCGGCGCGTCCCGAAACGCCGCACTGCCGGCGCCCCGCTTTTTGACAATGCCGGCCATAACCTGCATCTGGTCTTCCGAAAGGTCGGACGCCGCAAGAATCCCGTTTTCCGAACGCGCCGCCGCGTCCAGCAGCGCCCGCAGCGTTTTGAGGTACTCCGCGCCGGCGCCCGCGACCGGCCTGCCGTGGGACGTCTCTTCCGGCGGAAGCGCGAGCGCCGCCCGCTTCTCCCCGTCCATGCCGAGCACCCCCAGTTTGGCCAGTTTCCCGAAGGCGCTCCCCACGTACTTGGGGTCAAGTCCGAGGGTCCGGGCAATCTCCGGCAGGTCCGCCGGCTTTATCCGCACAAGCTCAAGAATCCTTTCCTCAGGCGCGCCTTTTTCCTGCCACGCCTTTCCCAGCTCGGTCAGCTCGAAAAAGAAAGCGGTTTCCCGGCGGATTTCGGTTACGATGCCCTTGCCCGCGAGCCACGAAAGGGCCTGGTTGCCGTTTCCCGCTTTGAGGGACAGTTCCCTCTCTACCTTTTCAATGGTAAGCTCATCGGTAACGCCGTAATGCCGAATGATTTTGACTTCCAAAGGGTGCAGGTTTTTTACCACGTCTTGCATATCCATAGGCGGAACTCTACCAGATAAAAACCGGCGGGTAAACCCGTCCGCCGCCTCGCGGCGGGTGTCCGGTTGTCATGGCGGGCCGGCGACCGAAAGGAAACGGCGGTCTTCGTTTTTCGTTTTTTGTTTTTGAAGATTAAAGGTTATTAAGGAGGAAAGAAATGATGGGTACGAAACTTTTCCACTGGGTTTTTGTTGTCGCAGGCGGCGGTCTCGGCGCACTGCTACGCTATCTTTCGATCCGTGCGGTCGGCTTTTTCAATAAAACCCCGTTCCCCTGGGGAACCCTCGCGGTAAACGCGGCGGGATCCCTGCTTATCGGGTTTTTCATCGGCTTTTTCGACCGCTTTTCCTTTGACGCGGGGTGGAAACTGTTCGTGATAACCGGTTTTTTAGGCGGGTACACTACTTTTTCCACCTATTCTCTGGAAACGGCGCGGTTTTTTATGAGCGGGAATATAGTCGGCGCCTGTATGAATCTCCTTTTCAGTAACGCGCTCTGTATCCTGTGCGCCGGCGCGGGAATGCGGCTTTCCGCGTTATGCGG
>JAITHR010000275.1 GCA_031279895.1 Spirochaetaceae bacterium | reverse complement strand
AGCGGACGACGACTGCTAACAGCCTCCGCAGCCTCCGGCAGCCTCCGGCTGATTCAAAAGCTTCCTGCTAGGGGACTCAAAGCGGACGACGATTGCTAACAGCCGCGTGGCATGACGCTTTTGTGCCTCCGCCGCTGGCAGCCTCCGGCTGATTCAAAAGCTTCCTGATACAGGCTCCGAAGTGGACGACGATTGCTAACAGCCGCGCGGCATGACGCTGTTTAAAACAGCCGGAGGCTGGCCGGCGGCTGTTAGTGTAGGACGTCCATGAGCGCGGAGAGTTCCGCGGGAATAACCGCGGCGCGGGGGGTCCGCTCCTTCGTTTTCGCAAGGGACCGCGGCACCGGCGCGGGACCGGCGAGGGGCTCCACGATCTCGGCAAACTTGGCAGGATGCGCGGTGCCAAGCACCGCCAGCGCGCCGCCGGCATGGTTGTGGGTAACGTGCAGGGTATCGGCCCCGCGCCAGCCCACCGCGG
Source organism: Spirochaetaceae bacterium (assembly GCA_031279895.1). Taxonomy (GTDB): domain Bacteria; phylum Spirochaetota; class Spirochaetia; order Treponematales; family Breznakiellaceae; genus JAITHW01. Next base: position 7,131 of record JAITHR010000275.1, on the reverse strand, counting down.
TATGGGGATCGAGAAAGTACCCCGCCGCGGTATGCACCGCCGCTATGGTAGCGCGGGTATCTTCGTCGGATACCGAAACCCCCCGCACCATGCGCCGCGTTTCCGCCAGGGACCACTGGGCGATCAGGCGCTCCACATTACTGGGCGCACCGACGTCCATGGCGTTGGAAATGGTGGTTTCGGAAAACCGCGCCTCGTAGTAGCCTGTGGCAAGGTAGTCCGGTATGGTTTTGTTCCGGTTGGTTGCCGCGATAAAGTCGCGAATAGGGGCGCCCATTTCAAGCGCGTAGAGGCCGGCGACCAGATTGCCGAAGTTGCCGGAAGGCACGGAGAAAGTAACAGGCTGTTTTGCCGCGGGCTTTGCGGAATCCGAGAGCGCGAAGGCGGAAGACACGGGGCTTGCCTCTTCCGGGGCGTCGCTTTTTCCCGCAAAGGCTTTTCCCGCAGCCGCCGCGTAGTAGACCGCCTGGGGAATAAGGCGGGTGATGTTAATGGAGTTGGCTGACGAGAGCGCGAGGCGCTTTTTTAATTCCGCGTTCCCAAACGCGCCTTTTACCAGGCGCTGGCAGTCGTCAAAGCTCCCCTCCACCGCCAGAGCGGAGATATTCCCCCCAAGTCCGGCGATTTGCCGCTCCTGCAAGGGGGTAACCCGCCCTTTCGGATACAGCACCGTAACGGAAATGCCCTCAACCCCGTAAAAGCCGTCGGCCACCGCGCCGCCTGTGTCCCCGGAGGTGGCTACCAGGATGTGCAGGGGTCTGGTTTCCCCGCGCCTGAGATAGGCAAAGGCCCGCGCCATGAAGCGGGCGCCGAAGTCCTTGAAGGCCGCGGTGGGGCCGTGGAACAGCTCCAGTACCAGCCGGTCCCCCACCGGCACGAGCGGCGCGGCAAAGGGGTACGCGGCCTCGACAATGTCCCCCAAAGCCGCGTCCGGTATTTCCTGTTCCGCGAAGTTTTTTACGGTTTCAAAGGCAATATCCCTGAAACTCATGTTCCCCAGAGAGGTTTGCACGGCTCTGGAGTACGGGGGGATTGATTCCGGCACAAAAAGCCCGCCGTCCGGCGCAAGGCCGGTCAGCGCCGCTTCCGCGAAAGTTACGCCGGCTTTCTTGTTTCTCGTGCTGTAGTAGCGCATCCTGTTACCTCAACTTTCTTCGGAGTTTCCGGCGGACTTTCCGCGCCGCCGTTGCGTCGGCCCGCTCCGCCGCGTTCGCTCTGGCAGAGTCAAGGTACACAAGGCGCGGCTTATGATTCGGAAGGCGGGCGGCAATAACGAGCCAGAGGATGCCCGCGGCGAACATGGAAAACGAAAAGACTTGGCCCGTGGAAAAACTTAGGAGCGGATGCGCGAGCGCGGCGGGGAGATCGGTTTCGACAAACTGTATACGGTATCCCAGTCTCGCGTCAGGCTCCCGAAAGTATTCTATCGCAAACCGGAAGACCCCGTACCCCATAAGATAGAGGCCGATGAGAAATCCCTTGAAAGGCTTTCGGTTTCTCCAGAGCCAAATAATGAGCCAGAGGATCACCCCTTCAAAGAGGGCCTCGTATAACTGGGAGGGATGGCGGGGCAGGTTCACCGAAGCGCCCTCGATAATCATGCCGGTTTTTGCCGCGGCCTCCTTAACCCACGCCTCTCCGGTAGGAAGCCTTTGGGCAAAGGGAAAGAGCATCCCCAAAGGGCCCGTGCTTACGCGCCCGTAGAGTTCTCCGTTGGCGAAGTTCCCCAGCCGCCCGAAAGTATAGCCCAAGGGGATGCTGGCGGCGAACATATCGCCGATTTCACGGTAGTCAAAGCGCTTGAAGCCGGAGTAGACGAGGATTGCCAGCGCGCCGCCGATGACCCCGCCGTGATAACTCATGCCTTGGAGTCCGGTAAACCTGCCGTCCTGAAAGGGCCAGAACACGAGCCAGGGCCTGCGCCAGTACGCTTCGTTCCGTTCGTATACCATGACGAAAAATATTCTCGCGCCGATAATGAGCGCCAGAATGCCGCAGAAAAACAAGTTTGAAAGCTCGTCGTCTCTCATGGGAAAGCGGCGTTCCCGCACCTGCGCCCGATAGAGCAGGAAGGCGATGCCGAAGGCCACGATATACATGAGGCTGTACCAGCGGAGGGGAAGACCCGGAAATATCTCCGGGGACAACCACCTGGGAAACGGTATGGTTAATAACATGGATTGCACCTCTTTACAGTCATAATACTTTCAGCGCGTATTTTTCGCATAGAAAAGCCCGCAAAGATACCCGCAAAAGCCGTCCGAACCCGCAATTCCTCGTCCCCTTGTCCCGCAATAGGATTCAATAGGATGCCGAGGGCTTAAAGCCCTGGGACATGGCTTGGGATAACTTGAGTTTCAAGAAATTATTTTCCCTTTTTAACTTGGTGATTTCAAACTGCTGGGATTTTACGGTTTCAATCAAATCCCCCTGGGTCAGGGCGCCGGAGTGGAGCAAATCTTCCACATATTCCATTTTGCTCTCAAAGTCTATCTCCGCTTCGGCGCCGGCTTCGGTAAAGCTGTCGTCAATGTCTTTGTCGTTGGGGAAAAACTTGTCCTCCGGCGTTTTGAGTATCTTGTCGGCAATGCGGTAAATGCCCTGTGCCAGTATGGACTGGGGTTTATAGAGCGTTACCGGCAGGCGGGAGGCTAAAGCCGTATCCTGTAGGGAGTCTCGATAAATCACCCCCAGATGTTCGATTTTCAAATCAAGATATTCCTCGCAGGAGCGGCGTATCTTCATAGCCACCTCCACGTCCTTGGGGTCTTCGACCATATTGGTAATGAGCCGGGGGTGGAGCTGGTTAATGCGGGCCATGAATCTATCGTATGAAACCGGATCGATACGCTTTATTTCAGGGAGGACTTTGGGGATATAGAGTTTTTGCGGGCCCGATCCGTCCTTGCGGATCTGTTCAAGATACCCGTAGGCCTTGGTTCCTTTGGCAAAGACCGTATACATCAAGCGAAAGACCGTGTTTTTAAGGAACACGTATGCGTTAAGTACCGCGGTAACCGCCGGGGACGTTACCACGATCCCCTGTCCTGAAAGCAGAAAAAAATCAAGAATGGACTGATGGGTTCCGGCGCCGAGGTCAATGATAAGAATATCCGCCTCGTCTTTCAGCGCCAGAAGCCGCTTGAAGAGGGCGTTGCGCTGCGAGAGTTTGAGATTGGCGGTGCCGGGTATCTCGGTATCCCCTGGGATAAACCGCAGGCCCGGTACGTCGGTTTCTACGATAACTTTGGAAAAATCGGATCGGATATCATTCAGAAAGGTCCCAATGCCGACCTTGGGGGACTGGTGTCCCAAAACGAGATGCAGATTTGAGGCGCCCAAATCCAAATCCGCCAGAACAACCCGCTTTCCCGCCTTGGCAAAGGTTACACCCAAATTCGCCGCGACCAGGGATTTGCCAACCCCGCCTTTACCGCTCGCAATGGGAATTATACGCATCATTTTTTGCATTCCTGTCGTTCAAAACATTCTTGAAACACACCAGCAGGCAAAGCCGTAGGTGTTTTGGACACTCCTATCTAAATGTCCGGCATATTTTTAACTGTTTTTACTATATAAGAGATGAAGCGCCGCCGTCAAGAGTTCTCCCGCGCCGCGCCGTCCCCGCTCTTTCATCTTTTGAGAAGCTCCGTTTCTTCGTATGTATTAACCTGCGCAATCCAGTCGGATCCGACAGGTGCCGCCGCGTCAAGGCACAGCTTATCCCACACCGCCGAGAGAGGCAGGGTTTTGCTTATTTCCATAAGGCCGAGCCGCTCGTGGTATCTTCCCGCGTTCTCCGCTTCCAAGAGCAGGCGCGTAGGCTCCAAAAAAGCTTCCAGCAGACTCTTCCGCAGGCTCCGCGCCCCGATGGTCCACGCGGCGACGCGGTTTATCGAAGCGTCGAAGAAATCAAGGGCAAGGCGTACCTGTCCAAAGGCTTTTTGACGGACGATTTCACGGCAGATGTCCCGCTGGTCGTCTGAATGAATGGCCACGTGATCCGAGTCCCAGCGGACGCCGCGGCTAAAATGGAGGAGCAGTCCGGGTACAAAGAGGAGCGCGGCGGAGATCTTGTCCGCGATGGTTTCGGTGGGATGAAAATGCCCCGTGTCAAGACAGAGGTACAGCTGTTTTGCGCCGGCATACCCAAGGTAAAACTCATGGGACCCTACCACATAGGATTCGCTCCCAATGCCGAAAAGCTTGCTCTCAAGGGCGTCGGTAAGGCCGGCAAGCGGAACCGCGTATACCTCGTCAAGCGCGTCCCGAAGCCTGCGCCGCGGGCCCAGCCTATCCGCCGGCGCGTCTTTGGACCCGTCGGGAATCCAGAGGTTATTCATCGCGGGACCGTCCTGATTGGCGCCGAACGCCGCGGCCACACGGCGGGCGGCTATGGCGTGGCGAATCCAGAACCGGCGTATCTCCGGATCCCTGTGGGACAGGGTATAGCCGGACTCGGCGAGCGGATGGGAAAAGAACGAGGGATTAAAGTCAAGGGGAATACGGTTCTTTCGGGACCATGCCATCCAGATCTCAAAATGCTCCGGCTCAAGCTCGTCCCGCCGCACCGTGCGCCCCTTGGTTTCGGCGTAGAAACTGTGGAGGTTAAAGCGCTTTGCCCCGGGAATAAGGGAAAAGGCGAACTCGGCGTCTTTTCGCAATTCATCCCCGTTACGGGCGCGCCCCGGATAGCTTCCCGTGGCAAGGATGCCCCCGCGCCCCGGTCCTGACGCTTCCGCTTCCTCAAAGCCGGTTACGTCGTCTCCCTGCCAGCACTGAATAGAAACGGGGATTTCAAGCGCGGCGCGGATTGCCTCTTCGGTAGCCACGCCGAAGTCCCGGTACGCCTCCCGCGCCAGCTCGTAGGCGCGTTCAACGCGTTCTCTCTTTCCATTTCTTTTTATTTCTTCCGTTTCTTTTTCTTTCATACTTTTTCCCGTCTTTTCCCGCGTCCCTGCCGCTTAAGCCGCCCCGCGCCCCCTCGCATTATGCGGTTCTAGCGCGTGGAAACGCCGGTACGGTAGCGCTCCACTTCCCAATTATTGATAAAATCTATCTGGTCTTGGGGCATGAACCGGGGGCCGCCGAAGGCTTTCGTATATGCCGCTACTTTCAGCGCGTCGATAAAAAGCTCCCGTGCGAGCCCGCAGGCTTTTTCCGAGACCCCGACGCCGAAAACGCCCATGCCTTGCACTGCCACGATTTTCGGCGGAACCGGCGCTTTGTTCCACCGGCTTTCTATGGCCGCGATGACCGTTTCGGGCGTATCCAGACCGGTTTCCACAAACAGGGGGTCGCTTCCCGCATAGACGATATGGTCGGGCGTAAACGCCGAAGAAACCGGATAGAACGAAGCGCGGTCCCGTACCAGAGCGGCAATTTCCTGATTGCGGACAAAGCAGGCGGCGCCGCCGGCTTTTGCGCTCAAAGCTGGTATGAGGGCTGCCGAAAACCCCCACTCTGAAACAGAATCCCCAAGCGCCGGTTCCGCAGCCTGCGCGCCGGCCCGCGTTATTTTTTCTATTATGCGCTCATACTGCGCCTTTATCCCGTCAACGGAGTCCGAGGCCGCGAAGACGCCGTGGTTTTGCAGAAAGATAACCCCAGGCGGATTGCCGCTCCGGGCGTCGAGCGCGTCTTTGACCGTGCGGGAAAGGATATACCCCGGATTAGTCGAGGGGATCCACAGCGCCGCGTCCCCGAACAGATCCCGCGCCGCCTGTTCCCCGTCCCGGGAGCAGGTGAGGCCGTTTACCCGTGCCGGATGGGTGTGGACCACCCATTGAAAGGGCAGTATATCGTGGAGCAGGGTTTCCACGCTGGGGCGCTTTTTTTCCTCCCCGGCGGCGCGGGCGGCCATCAGAGCTTCAAGCACCTCCCGCTCCCGCGCATCCTGTTGGCTCGAACAGGTTTTCGTCCATATACGCGCCAGGGCGCGTCTATCCATGCGGACAAAATCCTGCGGCCCGCTGTCTTTCAGCGCCATGCCCGACCCTTTGATAAAGAGGGTCTTTTCGTCCTTAAAAGACGTATTGCCCCCGCCTGCAATCACAAAGTCTGGATTAGCGCCGTAATACCGCGAAATCGCGGCAAGTTCCTCAACAGACAAAATCTCCTCCTTCCTCCGGTCGCGGCGCGTCCCGCGCTATTCGGTTCCCAGATTATTGACCGAGTAATCCACAACGGTCCAAATATCGTCTTTGCGGTACAGATAATAGGTGTACCTTTTTTTCTCCGTAACCGTTCCAATTCTGAACTTCTCCTGCACGATAACCGTGCCTTCCATTTCGTTGTACGTTGTCCGCTCAATCTGGAATTCTATCGGAAGGTTTGCAATATCGCTGTCCGCAGTCGCGTTCCGCACTTCCTGGCGGTAGCGGGCTACCATTCTCCTGCGCCCCTCCTCGGATTCGGCTTTCCACTGGCGCTGCCTGACCGGATCCCGCGCCAGCATGGTTTCCACATCGAGGTACAGAAAAAATTTCTCCCACTGCGATTTCTGGCGGGCGGTAAGAAGATAGCGCACCACGTCGTCAGCGGCCAGTTTTTCCCGTACCAGCACCGCGTTTGTTTCCACGTCCATTTCAAGGGGAAGTCCGTCCGGCCCCTGTACCGAAGACGGGCGGATACTCAGGGGGAGCCGGTTTGACTCGATCGGGTTTATCACGCCGCCGGTTTCCCGGTACAGTTCGGGATATATTTTGGCCTGCACCATGAAAGACCCGCTTTGACTCAGGTCCGCGTAGTTTCTTAGGTCTTCCACAAACGAGAAAGACTCGCCGCTTTCCACCGATACTTCCCGAAAAAAGACGTGCTGGTACTGGCTGCGTTTGCGGATGAGGATTTGCGCCGGTTCTATCGACCGGTTGGTCATGGTTCTCACGTCGAAATCAATGGAGAAAGCCCGTTCGTCCGCCAGTTTGAAGCGGAACGGGCTTGCGCTGCTGTTGGTGATGGTAACCTGCACATAAATAGGCGCTTCTGACACATAATAGACCCGTTTATCATAGAAGCGTATAGAAAACGTAACCTGTGCGGCGGCGCCGGCGGATACGAACCCCCATAGAAGGGGTATGAGCGCGATGACGGCATACTTTTGTTTCACCATGAAACTCCATTTCTCCCTAA
>JAITHR010000129.1 GCA_031279895.1 Spirochaetaceae bacterium | reverse complement strand
GCCGCCTGTTGTTTCCGAATAGTGCAACACCGTGTCCGGTTAGCGAGTCAGTGCTGTTGAGGCGCGGCCCGTCTCCGACGGGTCCATACGCGTCCTGCCACGCGCCCCGAACACCGCGCCGCCCCTTCCCGCGCACACCACCGCACGGCTCCCAAGCCGCCGGAGGCTGCGCGAAGCGTAGCCGCGCCTAAGCAGCACTGACTCGCTAACCGGACACGGTGTTGCACCATTAAGAAACAACAGTGCTGAAACAGCCGGAGGCTGCGGGCGGCGCTTGTTTTGGCGCGTGTCAGGAAGCCGTTCCGCGGGAGTCAAAGGCGTCCCGTACCCCTTCGCCGATAAAGACCAAAAGGCTCAAGGTCAGCGCCAGTACCGCGAAAGCGGTGATGCCGAGCCACGGGGCGTGGAGGTTGGCTTTGCCTTGGGCGAGGAGTTCCCCAAGGGACGGGGAGCCGACCGGAAGGCCGAACCCCAGAAAATCCAGAGAGGTGAGGGTGGTGATGGAGCCGCCCAGAATGAAGGGGAGGTAGCTCAGGGCCGAGGTCATGGCGTTCGGGAGGATGTGGCAGAGCATAATCCGGCTGTGGCGCATCCCCATGGCTCTGGCGGAGAGCACGTACTCGAAGTTCCGCGCCCGCAGGAACTCGGCGCGCACCACCCCCACGAGGCTCATCCAGCCGAAGAGAAGCGTAATCCCCAGGAGCCACCAGAAGTTCGGTTCCACCACAGAGGAGAGAATAATCAGCATGAACAGCGTGGGCATACCGGACCAGACCTCGATGAAGCGCTGGAAAAAGAGGTCGAGCCGGCCCCCGTAATACCCTTGCAGAGCGCCCAGGGTAATCCCGACGAGAGAGGAAAACAGGGTGAGCATAAGGCCGAAAAGCACGGAGATCCGAAAGCCGTAGATAACCCGCGCAGCCACGTCCCGTCCCCGGTCGTCGGTGCCGAGCCAGTTTTCCCGACTTGGCGGAGACGGCGCGGGGCTGGGGAGCGCGTAGTTAATCGTGTCGTAGTGAAAGCCGATAGGCGGAAGGATCATCCGGCCTTTCTCGTTGATGAGGGAGATGATAAAGGGGTCCCGGTAATCCGCGGTAATGTCGAACTCCCCGCCGAACTCCAGTTCGGAATAATCGCGGAAGACCGGAAAGAACAGTTTCCCCTCAAAGAGGAGGAGTAGCGGTTTGTCATTGGCGATACACTCGGAAAAGAGGCTTATGCCAAAGAGAAACCCGAATATCCACAGGGAAAAGAGCGCCCGCCTGTTATGCGCGAACCGTTCCCACTGCCGATTTTTTTTCTTTTTCATCTCTTTTCTCTCTTTTCTCTCTCTTCTCTCAATCATCATACACCTCCTCCGCGCCGTCTCCGCAGCCTCCGCAGCCTCCGGCTGTTTTAAACGGCTTCCCGCCCCGCGCCCTTACGCACTCTCCGTCCGCTTTGCTGCGGCTCAAACCACGCGCAGCCACGAACAACGACCAGCCCCTTACTACGCACAACAACACGCCGATTACAAACCGCCGGAGGCTGCGCGAGAGCGTAGCCGCGCCTGGGCAGCAACCGGACTGCTCAACGGACAGGGTGTTGCACCACTTTCAAACAACACGCGGCCATGCTGAAGCCGTCGGAGACGGCGGCCCGAACAACGACCAGCCCCTTACTACGCACAACAACGCACAGCTTCCAAACAGCCGGAGGCTGCGCGAGAGCGTAGCCGCGCCTCAACAGCAACCGGACTGCTCAACGGACAGGGTGTTGCACCACTTTCAAACAACACGCGGCCATGCTGAAGCCGTCGGAGACGGCGGGGTGTTGCACCACTTTCAAACAACAGGCGGCCATGCTGTGCCACCCGCCGCCGGCGGGGTGTTGCACCACTTTCAAACAACACGCGGCCATGCCGGAACAGCCGGAGGCTGCCGTCGGAGACGGGCCGGAGGCTGTTAGCGGCCTTCGAAGTCGATACGCGGATCGATAATCGTATACAGCACGTCGCTTACCAGAGAGAGCGCCAGCCCAAGAAGCGTGAAAATATAGAGCGTGGCGAAGATCACCGGATAGTCCCGCTGCATGGTGGACTCAAAGCCCAGAAGCCCCATGCCGTCAAGGGAAAAAATCACCTCGATAAGCACGGAGCCGGTAAAAAACATCGAGAGAAACGCCGCGGGAAAGCCCGCGATCACAATGAGCATGGCGTTCCGAAACACGTGTCCCAAAAGGATGCGCCCTTCGGTAAGCCCTTTGGCCCGGGCGGTCATCACGTACTGCTTGTGTATCTCGTCAAGAAAGGAGTTCTTCGTCAGCATCGTAAGGGTGGCGAAGCCGCCGATCGTAACGGCGGTTACCGGCAGGAAGATATGCCAGAGGTAGTCCAGCACCCGCGCCGGCAGGCTCCAGTGCGCCGCGTCGATTGACGAGAGGCCCCGCAGGGGGAAGAGCTTGAGGAAGCCGCCGCCGGAGAACAGAACCACAAGAAGCACCGCGAAAAGAAACGAGGGAACCGCGTTTCCCACGACCACCGCGGTGCTGGTCCACAGGTCGAAGCGGGTGCCGTTTTTCACCGCTTTGCGGATACCCAGGGGGATGGACACGAGGTAGATGACGAGGGTGCTGAAGAGCCCCAGAGAAACGGACACCGGAAGGCGCTCTGCGATGAGCGCGAGGACCGACCGGCCCCGGAAGAGGCTGTCTCCGAAGTTAAAGGTGGCGTAGTCTTTGAGCATTTTGAGGTAGCGTACCAAGAGGGGCTTGTCAAAGCCGTAACGCCGCTCGATTTCGGCGATGACTTCCGGGTCAAGCCCCCGCGCCCCCCGGTAGGCCGGGGCGTTCCGATCACCCGCGCCCCTCTCCCCGGCACCGCTCCGGCTTATCCTCTCCGTGCCGGACCCGCCTAAGCCCTGCATCTCGGCGACGGCCTGATCCACGGGACCTCCCGGGGCGATCTGGACGATGAAAAAGTTAATCGTAATAATCGCCCACAAAGTAGGGATAATTAAAAGGACCCGCCTTATGATATACGCCGCCATGTTTCAGCCTCCGGCCCACCAGGTATCAAGCCCCAAATCGTAGCGCGGGCGCACCGGGGGCTTGCGCAGTTTCTTATTATACGCCACCCAGAACTCCGGCGTATGCCACTGGGGGATAACATAGTGGTTCCATGTCAGCACCCGGTCAAGGGCGCGCCCCCAGGCAAGCAGGGCCTCTTCGTCCTCTTGGCGGGCGATAATCCCTTCCACCAGGTAATCCACCGCCGGGTCCTGGACGCCGGCGATATTATACGTGTGGTCGATATAATCTGAATGCCAGGTAATAGCAAGGTTCGCGCTGGGATAGGCGTTGGCGCTGTAGCCCCGGTCGAGCATATCAAAGTCCCTTGACCGCAGGCGGTTGACGAACTGGCTTGTATCCACCATGCGGATATACATATCAATACCGAACCGCGCCAGGTTCCGCTGGAGCGGGACCGCTATCTTCTCGGAAAAAGGGCGGTAGATAAGGATTTCAAAGCGCATCTGTTCCCCTGTGGCGGTGTGGGTGAGTTTCCCGCCTTTAAGTTCCCACCCGGCTTGGGAAAACAGTTTCATCGCCTCCCGCATCCCGGGGCGGATAAAGCCGCTGCCGTCGCTTTCAGGCGGGCCGTAGGCGCGGGTAAAGACTTCAGGGGGTATCTTGCCGCGGATGGGCTCAAGCACCGCAAGCTCCGCTTCTGAGGGCAGCCCTTGGGCGGCGTACTTGGTATTTTGAAAATAGCTTCTCGTGCGGGTATACCGGCTGTAGAACAGGCTCTTATTCATCCACTCGAAGTCGAGGAAGTAATTAAGCGCCTGCCGCACCCGCAGGTCCTTGAAGACCGGGCGCTGGATGTTAAAGTTAAAGGCGGTCATGGCACGGGGGATTTCATGGGGGATTTCTTCTTTTACTATCAGGCCGGCGCTGAAAGCTTTGCCGGCGTATTGGGTGGTCCACTTTTCGATGTCCGTTTCCTGGCGGAAGTCGTATTCCCCGGACTTAAAAGCTTCAAGCGCCACTGTGTCGTCCCGGTAATAGTCATACCGGATCGTATCAAAGTTATAGTGCCCCTTATTCACCGGAAGGTCTGCGGCCCAGTAGCCTTTGACCCGTTCAAGGGTGAGGTACTGCCCCATTTTGTACGCTTTCACCTGATAGGCGCCGGTTCCAAGGGGGGGCTCCGCAAGGGGTTCCGAGAAGTCCCGGTGTTCCCAGAACCGTTTCGGAAACACCGGGTTCACGGCGGTGGCCAGCATTTTTTCTTTGTCCCCCGGTTCAGGGAGGTCGAAGCGCGCGCGGTTTCCCGGGAGCGCCTGTGCTTCAACGCCGTTAAAATAGGTGCGGAACTGGGGGACCCCTTTGGTCATAAACGTATGAAACGAGAAGACCACGTCTTCCGCGGTGATAGGGTTCCCTTCCTGGTCTTTTGCGTCCGGGTGTATCTGGTAGATGATAAACGAATAATCCGCGGCGTATTCGGCTTTTTCGGCGATAAGGGGGTAGAGGGACTCCTCTTCGTCGGCGGAGTTTGCCATAAGGGTATCATAGAAATACTGGGAGCCTGTTGGGCGGTTTCCCCGCAGGGCGTAGGCGTGGAAGTTATCATAGGTGCCGATAGCGGCGAGGATTAAGGCGCCGCCTTTGGGGGCGTCCGGGTTGGCGTAGTCGAAGTGGGTGAAGCCGCCGGCATATTTGGGGGTTCCCCGGAGGGAGAGGGAGTCTGCGGTAATGATTTGGGGCAGCTCTGATTGGGCTGAAAGGGGGAAGGCTGCAATGAGCGCAAACAAGACATACAACACAGCGCCACTTTAGCGGATCTTTTCTTTCAAGTCAACCCCCCAGCCGAAGGCTGTTTCAGGTGCTTCTCGCGGTGCGAGGGTTTGCACGTTTAGTCACAACCCCGAAGCGGCGCCTCAGCGGAATTCGATAGCGCACGGGC
>JAITHR010000008.1 GCA_031279895.1 Spirochaetaceae bacterium | reverse complement strand
GGCGTTTGAAGGCTAAACGCTAGCGTTTGAAGGCTAAACGCCAGCGTTTGAAGGCTAAACGCCGGCGTTTGAAGGCTAAACGCCGGCGTTTGAAGGCTAAACGCTAGCGTTTGAAGGCTAAACGCCGGCGTTTGAAGGCTAAACGCCGGCGTTTGAAGGCTAAACGCCGGCGTTTAGAGGCTAAACGCTAGCGGGTAGCCCCTTACCGCCGACGGCATCCGGTATACCTTTTACGACAAAAGGTATACCTTTTACGGCATCCGGCAGCCTCCGGCGGGCCGGCGGCGGAGGCACATAAGCTTCCTGCGAAGCGGCTGTAAGTACGCAAAGACCGGTTACAGGCGCGTATCAGGACGCCGTTTAAAACAGCCGGAGGCTGCCGCGGCAAAGCGGGCAAAGACCGCTTACAGGCGCGTATCAGGACGCTTTTGTGCCACCCGCCGCCGGCGGGCCGGAGGCGGACGAGAAAGAGCGATTACGGTAAAGAAAGGATAAGGAGAGAATTGTATGGATAAAATTCCCGTTGGGATATTGGGCGCGACCGGTATGGTGGGGCAGCAGTACATCGCGCTTCTTGCGGACCACCCCTGGTTCGAGGTGCGCTTCGTGGCGGCCTCCCCCCGCAGCGCCGGTAAAACGTACCGTGAGCTGGTTGCCGGACGCTGGCACCACGCGAAAACCGGCGGGCCCGGCACGGACTCCCTCGTGGTTGAAGACGCCAATGACGTCTCCCGCGCTGCGGCGGCTCGTAAGCGCGGGGAACTGTCGTTTGTGTTTTCCGCGCTCGAAATGGAAAAAGAGACGGTAAAAGCCCTGGAAGAAGCCTATGCCGCCGCCGGTGTGCCGGTTATTTCAAACGCCGCGGCGAACCGCTGGACCGAAGACGTGCCGGTGCTTATCGCCGAGGTAAACCCTCACCACGCATCTGTTATCCCTTTCCAGCAAAAGGCCCGCCAATGGGATCGGGGCTTTATCGCGGTGAAGCCGAACTGTTCCATTCAAAGCTACACGACACCCCTCTGGGCTCTCATGCAGGCGGGCTACGAAGTGCGGCGCCTTGCGGTTACCACGATGCAGGCCGTCTCCGGCGCGGGCTACCCCGGGGTGCCGGGCCTCAACGTCATTGACAACGTGGTGCCGTACATAGGCGGCGAAGAGGAGAAATCGGAGCGGGAGCCGCTTAAAATCTTCGGCGCCGTTAAGAACGGCGTCATAGAAAACGCGGCGTTTCCGGTCATAAGCGCCCATTGCAACCGCGTGCCGGTTTCAGACGGGCATACGGCCTGCGTGAGCCTTGAGTTCGGCGCGAAAAAGCCGTCCGTAGAAGAGGTGAAGCGTATCTGGGAATCGTTTTCCGGTGAGCCGCAGGCGTTGAACCTTCCCATGGCGCCTTCCCGCCCTATCATAGTGCGGGAAGAGCCGGACCGCCCCCAGCCCCGCAAGGATAGGGAGCGGGACAAAGCCATGGCCGTTACGGTGGGCCGGATCCGGCCCTGTCCGCTTTTTGACCTGCGCTTTGTGGGCCTCTCGCACAACACGGTGCGGGGCGCCGCGGGCGGCGGCATCCTGAACGCGGAACTCCTTAAAGCAAAAGGCTACCTCTCCTAACAGCCGCCGACCCGCCGGCGGCGGGTGGCACAAAAGCGTCATGCAGAGCGCCTCACAGCTGTCGACGACTGCTTTGCCGCGGTATCAGGACGCTGTTATGCCTCCGCCGCCGGCGGCTTATGGAACAGCCGGAGGCTGCGACGGTTTCAAAAGCGTCTTGCAGAGCGCCTCTAAGCGGACGTTGACTGCTTAGAGGCGCACCACAGGAAGCTTTTTTATATAAGCATTATGCTTTGCGCCTCACAGCTGTCGCTGACTGCTTAGAGGCGCACCACAGGAAGCTTATGAAACCGTCGGAGACGGGCCGGCGGCGGGTCGGGAGAAGAGTTTGCGCATAAGGTCAATGGGGATAATTGAGAACGCGCAGACCAGCACCACCGCCCACTGCGTAAGATTCAAGCCGTGGCAGTTAAATATAGCGCCGCCTAAGTATACCAGCACGACTTGTACCGCCGTGATAATCCCCAAGATACGAAGGAAGTTCCGGTTTCCTCCGATGTTGTCGAACAGGTTGCGTTTGTCGGTTCTCGCGTTAAAGGCGTTGAACACCGCCGCAAACACAAAAAAGGCGAAATAACCGGTGTAGAGCCGGTCTTCCGGGAAATAAACCGTAAAGAGCCGGACAAAAAGGAACAGTACGCTTAGCCCGAAGATCCAGAGCGCGCCGGTGAGAACGGCGCTCCACATGGCGGGGCTGACAATCGGCTCGTCCCGACGCTTGGGCTTTTCCCGCATAAACCGGCTGAGCGCGGGTTCCCCGCCGAACGCAAGGGCCGCAAGGGTGTCCATAACGAGGTTTATCCAGAGTATCTGCGTAATCGTAAGCGGGTTTTCGTGGCCGAAAAGGGGCGCCACAAAGTTTATCAGCACCGCCGATACGTTAATCGTAAGCTGGAACACGATGAACTTGCGGATGCTGTTGAAAATCGTCCTGCCGTAGAGGATGGCCTTGTCAATGGAATTGAAGTTGTCATCCAGAATCACGATGTCGCTGGCTTCTTTGGCTACTTCGGTGCCGCCGCCCATGGCAAACCCCACGTCCGCCTTTTTCAGCGCGGGCGAGTCGTTGACCCCGTCCCCGGTCATGCCCACCACGTAGTTAAGTTCCTGCGTGAGCCGCACGAGCCGGCTCTTGTCCGAAGGAAGCGCCCGGGCCACCACTTTGATAAAGGGGATTTTCTTTTTCACCGCTTCGTCTGAAAGCGCCCCAAGCTCGTCGGAGGTCAGCACAATATCGCTCTCGTGCTGGAGCAGCCCCGCGTCTTTGGCAATGGCCACGGCGGTTTCCCGTCGGTCTCCGGTAATCATAACCACATGGACCCCGGCCTCATGCACCTCTTTTATAGCCGTTACCGATTCGGGGCGCACCTCGTCCCGAATCCCCACTATCCCCACGAGGATCCAGTCGTTCTCCGGCAGGCTCTCGTCGTTTACAATGGCCTGTTCGGAGACCGCGAAGGCCAGCACCCGAATAGCCCGCTCCGCCAGGGCGTCTATCGCGGCGTTGAGGTCTTTGTGGCCGGTATAGGAGGTTTTGTTCCCCTGGCCGTCGTAGTAGTATTTGCACTTTTCCAGTATCTTTTCCGGCGCGCCTTTGATAAGGGTAAGCCCGTAGTCCCCGCTTATCGTGGTGGCCGAATACTTGTTGGTGCTGTTAAACGGAATCTTTCCCGTTGTCTTTGCCGCGACCGGAATGCCCGCGCCCATGGAAAAGCCGAGAATAGCCCGCTCCGTGGCGTTTCCCCCGATGATTTTCCGCTGTTCTCCGGCGCCGGATATAACCGAGTCGGTGTTCTGGTGGATTGAGAGGGAGAGGTAGGTTTTAAGCCCCCCGCCGACAGCCTCGTAGCTCTTATATTCCGCGCCGCCGCCGTCTATGAACGTTACGACCTCCAGCTTGCCTTTGGTAATGGTGCCGGTCTTATCGCTGAAAAGGTAGTTCAGGCTGCCCGCGGTCTCGATGCCCGCGATTTTCCGCACCAGCACGTTGTCTTTGAGCATCTTTCCCATGTTAAGCGCGGAGACGATGGCGATCATAAGGGGCAGTCCTTCGGGAACCGCCATGACGATGATGATGACCGCCAGCATGACCGCGTGGATGACGTCGTTTATGAGGTGGGACCAGTTTGACACATACGTGCCGATGAGCGCCGGATCGAACCGGTGCGCCAGCACGATACGCTGGAAGAGCAGGGCCGCCGCAATAGCCACGCCGCCTATGTAGCCGAACCTGCTTATGGTGCCGGCCAGCCCCGCCAGTTTCACTTTCAGCGGGCTCTCCCGATCGTCTTCGGTCTGGAGTTCCTTGGCAATCTGGCCGTACACCGAGCCGTCTCCCACAACCCGCGTCTCCATAACCGCGTTGCCGGAGTAGACCACCGAGCCGCGAAAGACCTTGTAGGGGTTGAGAAAGTCCATCGCGGCGTTTTCGTCCCTGTAATCCGGCGGGATCGGGGTTTTCGACGCTTCCTTTGACTCGCCGTTCAGTACCGACTGGTCAACCTTGACGGCCCCGTCAATAATAACCCCGTCGGCGGGTATTTTATCCCCTGGCTGGAGGAGCGCCGCGTCGCCGACCACAATATCATCAATAGGGATCTCCACGATTTCCCCGTTGCGGTAGATTTTGCAGAGGATTTTCGACGCTTCTTCCTGTAGTTTCTGGAAGGCGTTTTCGTTGCGGTATTCGGAAAAGGTGGAGACCAGGGTCGCAAGGAGAATGGCCGCCGCGATTCCCACCGGCTCATACCACGCCATTTCGTCTTCTATCCAGCCCGTATACGAGCCTATAACCAGAATTATGTTAATCCCCAGGGCCACGCAGAGGATTTTTATCATCGGATCCCCGAAATTATCCCGCAGTTTTTGCCAAAACCCTTCGGTTTCCTGTTCGGTGAGCCTGTTCGTGCCGTATTTTTCTTTTGACGCGG
>JAITHR010000284.1 GCA_031279895.1 Spirochaetaceae bacterium | reverse complement strand
CCAATCGCGATTCAGCGTATTCTTCCCGTGATTGGGCGTCGTCTTATCAGGAATCTCAAACCAGAACGAGCGCGAGGGAGCCGGAAAAGCGGCCTGAAGACTTCATAAAGCGGGGGGATCATTTCGTCAATCGGGAAGATTATGACGAGGCGATTGGTGAAGTTACCGAGGCGATTAGGCTTGATCCGAATAACGGCTCCGCGTACAGCAAACGCGGCAGAGCATATCTCGAAAAAGATGAGTATGACCGTGCCATCGCGGACTATAATCAGGCGATTAAGTTTTCATATTACAACGCCACCAATTATAATAACCGCGGCCACGCATATTACTATAAAAAGGAGTACGACCGTGCCATCGCGGACTACACGCAGGCGCTTCGACTTAACCCAAATGACGCGATGATTTACAATAATCGCGGTAATGCCTATTACAGCACAAGAAACTACGACCGCGCCATCGAGGACTACAGTCAGGCGCTTACCCTTGAGCCGAATTTCCCAGTGGCAAAGAAAAATCTTGACGCGGCGCGGAACGCCAAAAGGCAGGGTTGGTAACAATAGGGCGGTGTGGGGTGCGCCTCAAAGCCGGCGGATTCCGCTTAGGGGCGCCGGGCCGGAGGCCTTGGGGAAAAACGTATTTACTTTAAAGGGGTCGGGAAGCTATAATGAGCCATGATTAAATACGTGCTTTTTGACTTGGATAATACCCTCTATTCGGCCCGCCACGGCTTGGAAGACAGCGTAGGAAAGCGTATCGTTACCTTCGTCTCACACTACCTCAATATCCCGCCGGAAGAGGCTATGCGGGAGCGTAAAAAGTGGATAACCCGTTACAGCACCACGCTGGAATGGCTTGTGGCCGAAAAGGGGCTCACCGATATTGAAGGCTACTACAAAACAATCCATCCCGAAGGGGAAGCGGACTTTCTCCCTCCGGATCCTCATCTCCGTTCTTTCCTCCAGTCCCTCCCGATACCCTGCGCCATACTTACCAACTCGCCTCGGGAACACGCGGATCGGGTCTTGCGGCGCCTTGGGGTGGAAGACCTTTTCACGCGGGTCTTTGATATACGCTGGAACCGGTTCAAGGGAAAGCCCGCGCCGGAGGTGTTCCGGCGGGTGCTGGATGCTTTGGGAACCGCGCCGGACACGACCCTGTTCGTCGATGACATACCCCGCTTTGTGGAAGGGTATCAGGATTTGGGCGGCAAAGGCGCGCTTCTCGACGAACATGACGCCTATCCTGATTTCCCGCACCGCAGGATAAGGAGCCTTCGGGAGATTACCGGCCTGCTTCATAGCTGGAACGCGCCGCCTGCGCCGTGAAAGCACCCGCGCCGCCGCTGAATTAAAGAAACTAAGGTAAATTAAGGAACGTAATCATGTATGCTGTCGACAGACTCTACGAAGCTGTGGCGCGGAAAGGGCCGGTGTGCGTGGGATTGGATACCGCGCCGGAATACCTGCCGCCTGCGGCGCGAAGATCGGGAGTTCAGGGTATTTTGTCGTATAATCTGGCGCTGGTTGACGGACTTCTCGACAGCGCCGCCTGTTTCAAGGTACAGATTGCCTATTACGAGGCCCTGGGACTGGAAGGTCTTGCGGTGTACGCCAAAACCCTGCGCTTCATTCGGGACAAGGGGGGGCTTGTTATCGGGGACATCAAGCGCGGAGATATTGCGGACACCGCATCCCGCTACGCCCGCGCACACTTTGACGGGGAATTCGAGGCGGATTTTGTTACCCTCTCCCCGTATATGGGCATGGATTCCCTTGAACCCTGGCTCGATTACGCGGAGCGTAAAGCCAAAGGCGCGTTTGTGCTGGTAAAAACCTCCAACAAGGGGGCGCGGGATTTCCAGCGGTGCGATCTTAAAGCGGGCGGCACGGTTGCCCGCGCCGTGGGAGACAGGCTTTCCGCTCTTGCGCGGTCGTACACGGGAAAACACGGATACGGGGCCTTCGGCGCGGTGATGGGCTGTACCGACATTGTCGAAGACGCGGCCATGCGGGAAGCGTGGCAAAACCTCTTTTTTCTCATACCGGGTTACGGCGCTCAGGGCGGGACCGCGGCGGACGCGGCGCGGCTCCTTCGGCGCGGCAACGGCGGGGTGGTGAACGCTTCCCGTTCCCTACTCACCGCCTGGTCCGCGTCAGGCGGCGCGCCGGAGGAGCCGGACATCGTATACGCGGTGGAAGCCGCCCGCCTCGCGGCCCTTTCCATGCGGGACGCTCTCACGGCGGCCTCCGGCGGTTCCGGCTCCCCATGACCGCCGCCCGCCATACCGTCAAACTCCGCGCCGCGTCGTTTCTCTCCGAAACCGTAGCGGCTCTCACCTTCTCATGGCCAGGTCCCCTTCCCCGTGCGGGGCAGTTTTTCATGGTAAAGCCTGTCCGAAGCGCGGTGTTCCTTGCCCGCCCGCTCAGCGCCGCGGACTTCGGGGAAGACTGGGTGAGTTTTCTCGTGGTCCTGCGGGGCGCGGGAACCGGCGAGCTTCTCTCCCTGCCCACCGGCGAGGCTGCGGAACTTACGGGGCCTCTGGGGAACGGCTGGGACGCGCCGCGGGGCTTTGCCGCGCTTGTGGCGGGCGGCGCGGGCGCGGCGCCGGTGGCTGCCCTTGCGCGGTCCCTTCCCGACGGATCTTACGATTTTTACGGAGGCTTCCGGTCCCGGCCCTTCGGCATTTCCCGCGTCTCGCCCCGTCGCCTGGTTATCGCAAGCGAGGACGGGAGCGCCGGAACACGGGGCCGGATACTGGACTTCTTGGACGTCGCAAGGTATGAGGCGGTGTATGCGTGCGGGCCGGACTCGATGTTAAAGGCCCTTGCCCGCTCCTGCGGACACGCGGGGGTTCGGTGCGCGGTGAGCATGGAGAAGCGGATGGCCTGCGGCGTGGGCGCGTGCTTGGGATGCGCGGTGCGAACCAGCCGCGGTAGCCGGCGCTGCTGCGCGGACGGGCCGGTTTTTAACGCGGCGGAGGTTGATTTTGACGCCTAATGACGGGGAACCGGATCTTTCGCTCGTCATCGGGGGGGTCCGGTTTAGAAATCCGGTGATTGCCGCGTCCGGAACCTTCGGATACGGCAGGGAGTATCAGGGACTTCTTACCGTATCGGATCTGGGGGGCATCTGTACCAAAGGACTTACCCTTGAAGCGCGGGACGGAAACCGGGGAACGCGGCTCCATGAAACGCCGGCGGGTCTTATGAACTCCGTGGGCCTTGAAAATCCGGGGATACCCGCCTTTCTTGAGCGGGAGCTTGCGGGGATGCTGGCGCTGGGCCCGGTGGTCATTGTCAACCTGGCCGGATCGACTATCGAATCCTACGCCGAGGGTGCGCGCCTCCTTGATTCGAGCGGCGCGGCCATGGTTGAACTCAACATTTCCTGCCCCAACGTCAAAGCCGGCGGCATGGCGTTCGGCCTTGACCCGCAAAGTGCCGGCGCGGTAACCCGTGCGGTGCGCCGCGCCCTGCCCCATAAGCCCCTTATGGTAAAGCTATCCCCCAACGCGCCTGACCTTCCGGCGGTTGCCCGCGCCTGCGTGTCAAACGGGGCCGACGCGCTCTCGCTGGTAAACACGTTTAAGGCCCTTGCCCTTGACGTCGAGGCGCGAAGGCCGGTATTTGAAAACCTGACCGCCGGTCTTTCCGGTCCGGCGGTCCGCCCCCTTGCCCTCCGCCTGCTTTGGGAACTTTGGGACGCGGTGGCCGTTCCGCTCGTGGGCTTAGGCGGCATCGGGTCCCCGGAGGACGCGCTTGAGTTTCTCCTTGCCGGCGCCGCGGCGGTGCAGGTAGGTTCCGCCCTGTTCCCGCGTCCCGCGCTTCCCACTGAAATCATACGCGGCATAGCAGCGTATATGCGCCGCAAAGGGTTCTCCTCCCTCACCGATCTTCCCCTCCGCCAGCAGCCTCCGGCTGTTTAAGCATGGCCTCCCCGTCTCCGACGGCTTCAGCATGGCCGCAGCCTCCGGCTGTTCCGGCATGGCCGCCTGTTGTTTCCGAATGGTGCAACACCCTGTCCGGTTAGCGGGCTTGCACAGACCAGGCGCGGCTACGCTCTCGCGCCGTCTCTGACGGTTTGTGCGTTGTTGTGCGCCCCAGCCTCCGACGGTTTCATAAGCTACCCGATACCGCGGCGGTAAGTACGCGAAGACTGTTTACAGGCGCGTGGCGGGACGCTTTTGTGCCGCCCGCCGCCGGCCCGTCTCCGACGGTTTCATAAGCTTCCCGCCGCGCGCTCCGAACCGCGACGGTCGGCTTACCGCTCCCGGCACCGGACAACGACGGTCGGCTGACTGTTCGGCTTTGAGGCGCGTATCAGGAAGCTTTTATGCCGCCCGCCGCCGGCGGGCATCCGGTATACCTTTTGGAGCATCCGGTATACCTTTTACGACAAAAGGTACACCTTTTGTGGCGCCGGCGCGTCGGAACAGCCGCCCCTTTCATCCCGATTACCCCGCCAAAAACACGGTTTTACCTACCAAAATACCCCAAAAACACCCCGAAACACCGGTTTTACCGGCAACGCCGGAGGCACATAAGCTTCCCGCGTCCCACCCCGAAGCGGACGCCGCCGGCTTTGCCGCGATTCGCAGGACGCTTATGGAACAGCCGGAGGCTGCGGAGGCTGCGGGGGGTTGATAAAAAATCTTTCAAAATGTATATTGAAGTTATTAGTAGTGTTTTTTAATTCTCTAATAGAAAGGAGCGTGTATGCTAAGAAACGACCTTACCATAGGTGTTTTATCGCTTAAAAATCTGAAAGCGAAGCCGGTTCGTACCGCCTGCCTCGCGGTCGTCGCGGGGGTCCTCGCCTTTACGCTTTTTGGCGGGTCAATCCTCATCCTAAACCTCCGGCAGGGTTTGGCTGTTATAACCAAGCGTTTCGGGGCGGATCTGATGGTCGTGCCCGAAGGCGCGTCCGAAAAGGCGCAATCGTTACTGCTGCGCGGGGGAACCGGCTATTTTTATTTTGACGCGGATATTGTAAACAAGGTGTCCCGAATGGAAGGCGTTGTCCGCGCTTCCCCGCAATTCTTTCTCACCTCTCTTTCAGAGGGATGCTGCGACGCTATGGTGCAGCTTATCGGATACGACCCGGAGACCGACTTTGTTATCCAGCCGTGGATTGCGGAAAAATACCATGAAAAGACAGGAGACGGGCAGCTCGTTGCGGGCGGCGGCATCAGTATCCGTAATGACAATACCATCCAGTTACTGGGGCATACCTATCCCGTGGCGGCGCGGCTTTCAAAAAGCTCAAGCGGCCTTGACACGTCAATTTTTATGACCATGAATACCATGCGAAACCTCATGGGCCAGGCCCGGGCTGACGGCTATCATTTCTTAGCCGATCAGGAAAAACAGGGAACGAAGGGCCTGGTTTCCTCGATTTTGGTAAAGACCGACCCTTCAAAAGCTCCCGGCCTCCTTGCCGGGGATATTCGGATACAAAACGAAGGCGTGGACGTCGTGGTCGCGCAGCGTATATTCTCCCGTATTGCCGAAACCCTCGGCGGTATTGTCAGATACATACGGCTTTTTTCCTTTATACTCTGGGTTCTGGCGGTTACGGTGCTTGCGGCGGTTTTTTCCGGAACCGTACACGAACGCAAAAAGGAATTCGCCGTGCTGCGTATTCTCGGCGCCACAAGGAAAAAACTGGCGGTCCTGGTTTTAAGCGAATCCGCGCTTGCGGCGCTTACGGGCGGTATTGCGGGCGTCTTTCTTGCGGGCGTTACGGTATTCCCGTTCAGCGCGCTCATACGAGAAAAACTCGCGCTGCCGTACGGCGCCGCGCCGATCGGGTCGGTTGTTCCGCGTGTTTTGGGAACCCTCTTTCTCGCGGGCATTGCGGGGCCCGTATCCTCGCTCTGGACCGCGGTGCGGATAAGCAAAGCCGAAACATACTTTACCTTGCGGGAGGGAGAGTAGATGGCGCTCCTTGAATTACGCGGATTGACCAAATCATACACGCGGGGCGGACGGGCGTTTAACGCGGTGGACCGCGCGAATGTAAGTGTCGCGGCAGGGGATTTTGTCAGCATCACCGGCAGGAGCGGAAGCGGGAAAAGCACCCTGCTTAACATGGCAGCCGGGCTTTTAAAGCCCACCGCAGGAACCGTATTGTTTAACGGGGACGACATTGCCCGGTATAACGACCGTGCCGTTTCTCTTTTTCGTAACGAAAAAACAGGCTGCGTTCCCCAGGGGCAAAGCCTTCTTGCAAACTTCACCGTTCTGGAAAACGTCTGCATCCCCTGGTTTTTGCGGAAGCGTGCGGGGGACCCGGAGGAACGCGCCCTTACCCTGCTTGAGAACGTAGGGATAGGCCGTCTTGCCGCCGCATACCCGAAAGAGCTGTCCGGCGGCGAAATGCGGCGGGCCGCTATTGCCCGCGCCCTTATCAATAACCCGCCGCTCCTCATTGCCGACGAGCCGACCGGCGACCTTGACGGGGAAACCACGGTGAAAATTATGAATCTCCTTAACACGTTAGCCGGGGAGGGGACCGCGGTGCTTATCGTTACCCATGAGGCAGACACTTTGAACTACGGTACTGTAGCGTATTCGATGAACGCGGGTATTCTGACCCTGCTACCGCAGGAAAAAAATAACACCGCTGTACGAGGAGGTACTCTATGAAAATTCGGATTACAGCCGGCATCGCGGTTGTCGTGCTGGGCTTGCTCACGGCGTTGGGGCCGCGATTTCTGTTTAAGGTGTGCGGGCCGCGGACGGACGGCGGTTTTATGAAATGCCATTGGACGGCGCAGGCGGAAATCGGCGCGGGCGCGTTGACCGCCGTACTAGGTGCGGCGCTCGTCTTTTTCTCGTCTGTCAAAATACGGCTGGGACTTGCTATCGGGGTCGTTTTGTTCGCAATGAGTGCGCTCTTGTATCCTCACGCGCTTATCGGCGGCTGCGGTATGCACACCATGCCCTGCCGTACCACGGCTTTTCCGGCGCTTACGGTCGTCGGTATTTTGACGATTGCCGTCGGCGCGTTATATATAGCCTATCTAACCCACCCGCCGTCGGCGCCGCCGCCGCCGTCTCAGACGGCTTCATAAGCGTCCTGCGAAGTGCGGCGAACCGGGCGGCGACAGACCCGCAGCCTCCGGCGTCGGTAACGGTGGCGGCGGGCAATAACGCGCTTGCGATCGCGTCCACCGGCGTGGCGCTTGCGGACGACATCAGGGTCTATATCAAAGACGACGGTTCGGCGGTTACGCTGACTACCGTCGGGACGCTTACCGGATTTACGGAGAAGTCCGCGGGGATTAGCAGAAAGGACAATAATATTCTCCTAAAGGGCTTTGCCGCGGCGGAGGCGACCGGCGGCGCCGCCAAACTCAAAGTAGGCAGCGTAACCGTTACGGTTCCCAAGGATGACAAGGGAAGCGCGACGGGGCTTACCGCGACAGTCGGCACCGCGGTGATTGTTCCGCAGAACGGCGGCACCGCGTATGCGCTTGCGTCAAATACTACTAGCGGCAGTACGATTGTCTTTACCGCCCCCGCGGATCCTAATCCCGCTACAGTAGATTGGAAGGCTTCCAGCGGTAATGCCAATGGGTCAGTGAACCTCAGCGACGTCTTTGACGCGGACCTTATCGCGGTGCTGGGCGCACTTGCGGTGGGCGATAAGTTTGTCGTTACCAATAACACCACGACCTTCACCTCGATAAGCTTCCTTAACACAACGGCTCCCACTGTCGCCAACCTCCAGAAAGCGCTCGATAACAGCGCCAGCGTTACTCTGGGCGTGGCAACTACGATTGACGCCACCAAAACGGTAACGATACCGGCGGGCGTTACGCTTGGGATTGCCACAACCAAGACCCTTACGGTGAGCGGCACGCTTGCGATAGAAGGCATCTTCGCGTTTGCGGACAACGGCGCTGTGCTTATTATACAGGCGGGCGGCGAAGTTACCGGCACCGCGGCAGCCGCGTTCCACGCGAAAGCCGGCGCCACCACCGGCGCCAGTCTGTCTCTCACGGTAGCCGCCGTTGGCGACCTCACCACCCCGACCGGCTGTACCAGCAGTAATGCCACAGCTCCCGCTTCGGTCGTGCTTACCACCGGCACCGCCGCCAGCGGCTCCGGCGCGACGGCTTATGTTCTTGGGAACGCAAGCTTTGCCATAAATAACTCAGGCACTACCGTATATCCCGTTACCCCAATAGTCAGCACCGCGGCAAGCGCCTCCGCCGCGGCGGGCGGCATCAAAGCCGGCACCGGCAGCGCGATAAAGATTATCGGTTCCGCCTAATCTCGCATAGCTTCCTAAAAGCTTAGGCGCGGTTCCCCCACACCACGGGGGCCGCGCCTTTCTTTTACTTGGGGGGTCATAGACCCCCCAAACCCCCCACCGACGCGAGACGCGCCTAGCCCCGAACCACGACAAGCCCCCTTACCACGCGCAACAACGCGGCGCTTCCAAACCAACCGCCGTTGCGCGAAGCGTAGCAGCGCCTCAACAGCACTGACTCGCTCACCGGACACGGTGTTGCACTACTCGGAGGCAACAGGCGGCCATGCTAGAACAGCCGGAGGCTGCGCCCTGAACAATGACGGTCAGCTGACCATCCGGCTTTGAGGCGCTTAGCAGGAAGCTTATGAAACAGCCGGAGGCTGCGGAGACGGCGGGGCGGGGAAGATGAGGCCGTCTTTTCCTCTGTCTACCGTAACCGTATCGCCTTCCCGAATTTCTCCGGCGATAATGGCTTTGGCAAGGGGATTTTCCAACTCCGCCTGTATGGTGCGTTTCAAGGGGCGGGCGCCGAAAA
>JAITHR010000279.1 GCA_031279895.1 Spirochaetaceae bacterium | reverse complement strand
TTCACATTGGAGATCACGCGGTTAAGGTCCCCCACGCTGTTGGCAAGATTTTGCATTTCACCCATGTATTTTTGCACCTGATCGAGCTGCTCCCGTACCGTTTTGAAGGACTCCCCCAGGCGGGCGTCAAGGGTCCGGTTCAGGTTTTCGCCAACCGTCTCGCGCATCTGTTCCAGTTTTACGCTGTTGTCCCTCTGAATCTCCTGCAGCCGCCGCTCCACCGATTCCCGAATCTTCTCAAAGATTTCGCGGGTTTCTCTGGTAAGGCCGTCCTGACCGGCAATAAGGTCGGAGAAGTTCTTCCGCTGGGAATCGGTGAACTCCCGCACCGCGCCGGAAAAGCGCTCCTCAAAAGACGTAAGGGACTGATCCATCGATTCCCGAACCTTTTCAAAGTTTTTGCGGGTTTCTCCGGTAAGGTCGTCCTGACCGGCAATAAGGCCGGAGAAGTTCTTCCGCTGGGAATCGGTGAACTCCCGCACCACGCCGGAAAAGCGCTCCTCAAAAGATTTAAGGGACTCGGAGAGGTCGCGCCGGCTTTCTTTGCCGGCGTTGTCAACGGCATCCTTGAGGTTTTCCAGTTTCCCCAGTTTCCCTTCAAGAAGGTCCGTGAAATTAAAAAACGCCGCGCCGAGTTCTTCCCGTGAAGATTGGGATGTTTTCTGTATTTCTTCCCGGTTTTTGGAAAGCTCGTCCCTGACGGCCCGCTCGTTTTGCTCAAGCCGGTCCGCGAGCCGCTCAAGCGCCGGTTCCCGTGACCGGCGCCCGATTATCATAATAACAAGCAGAATTACCTGCGCCGCGAGAAGCGCGAGCAGAATGATATACGCCCATGCGAGCATTGATGACATAACCGGACTCCTCCTTCAAGGTATGCGGACACGCCGCGCCGTTTTAGGTAAGCGGTTCATAGCGGGTCATACCGGTTCATGGGGGGAAAAAACCGCCTCCGCCTCGGGGATGCGCGTTGTAGAGAGCGTAAGCGTAACCGGCTCGTTCGGCTCCGGAGCGCGCTTCCACGCCACCTGCGTTTCCAGCCCCAGCGCGGGTATCATCACCACGCTCCGGGGACCCCGGCTCTCCAGCGCCACCCCCTCCCAGGTACTCCCCTTTTTGTCCGAGAGGTACACCGCAAGCCAGTGGTTTCGGGACGCCCGCTCCGCCTGGACCGCCGTATGCGCCGCGGCCTCCCCTGCCCCCAGGCGCAGCACGATCTCA
This sequence comes from Spirochaetaceae bacterium, assembly GCA_031279895.1. GTDB lineage: Bacteria > Spirochaetota > Spirochaetia > Treponematales > Breznakiellaceae > JAITHW01. Next base: position 2,958 of record JAITHR010000279.1, on the reverse strand, counting down.
TCCTCGTGTAACGGCGCCTCGCCGCGCAGAAAAGCGCGGATCTGCTGGTGCGCGAGAAGGTCCGTATAGCGTCTGAGGGGGCTCGTAACCTGCGTATAGGTGTCAAGCCCCAGGCCCCAATGGATGCCGGGCTTGACTGAAAGGGTCCGGGGGCGCATACACCGGCGTATCTGAAAGGAACCGGCCATCCCCGGTAGCGGGGATTCGGGAATATCCCCGGCCTCCTGACTTATATAGGGAAACGGGAGGCGGCGCTGTAAGGCCCACTGCGCCGCGCCCTCTCCGGCAAGGAGCATACATTCCCGCACCATGTCCGCGGACCTGCTCCCCGCAAGCGGCTCAACCGTTACGCTGCCCGGGGAAACGAAAATATGCGCCTCTGGAAGCTCTATCATCACGGCTCCGCTCCGAATCCGCCGGTGCCGGCAGCGGGCGGCAATGGCCAGAAGCCGCGCCGCATCTCCGTCCGGCTCCCGCGCCATAAGTTCGTCCGCTTCCTGGTAGGTAAGGCGCGTAACCCGCACCCATGACCGCACGATGTCCGTTTCCCGAATGAAAAAGTCGTCGGTAAGGGTAATTTTAAAAGAAAGCGCCGGTGAAACCTCCCGCAGGCCCAAAGCGAACAGGGGGAGCGTCTCGTCGCTTAACATACGGGACGGGCCTTCCGGCAGGTACAGCGTCGCGCCCCGGTCCCGCGCCTCAAGGTCCGCCGGACTTCCGGGCATCACCGTTGCCGCCGGGTCCGCGATATGCACCCACACGCAGCCGTCGTCCCCAAGGGAAAGCGCGTCGTCAGGATCCCCGCTCCAGGGGTTGTCAACCGCAAAGGCGTTAAGGCGGGTAAGGTCAAGGCGCTCCTCGCCTTCGTCCGGCGGCGCCGCGGGCGTTTTCGCGGAAACCGTCGAAAGGCCGAACCGTGCGGGATGGGGGTTTGTCCAGAAATCCCACACGCCGGAAGACAGAAGAATTCGGTGCGCCTCCTGCGGGGTCTCAGGCTTTCCCAGATCTTTCAGGGTGCGGCTCCGGTCGGTCTTCCCGTAGGCCAGAGCCTCAAGGTCTTGCAGAAACCGCCGGTCCTCGGGCAGGCGCACGGACCGGCTGCGGAGACGGTCGAGAAACCGGTCCCGCTCCGCTTTATCCTGCTGCCTGCCGCGCCGTTTCTCCTCTCCCTGGCGTACCTCCTCTGCGGACCGCGCCTTCAGCGCACGGGTATCGCCCTTAAAATAGATACCCTCTTTGAGAATCAGGTAGGCCAGCCACGCGCTTCGGGCGGTGTATTCCCCGTACACGAGGTCCGCAAGGTCCGCGAGAGACACGGCGTCTCCCGCAAGCAGTTCCCAGGCGTCCCGGGCGTCCCGGTCGTCCGCCTCAGGGTCAAGGTCCGCGAGCGTACAGGGCCCCGGATGGAGCATCTCAATGTCCTTTTCCCGAACCCGAACCGCGTCCCCGCCGGAAACGTTTATGGTTATCTTCTCGCCGGTCTCAACCACCAGGGCGGGGCGGTTTTTATACGCCACCAGGCTCTTTTCACGTATCATACTCCGTCGCGCCGCCTTCTCGTTTCTTAGGATGAGGAGCGCGGAGGGATGACGAACTCCATGCCGGGATAAATCAGGTCCGGATTCGTTATCACCGGATTGGCGCGGTAGATACGGCGCCACTGCATCTCGTCGCCGTAAAGCCGCCGCGCAATATCGCGGAGGAAGTCCCCCTCTTTCACGAGGTAGCGCCCTTCGGTTCCCTCCCGCTCCCCGGGCGGCACGGTCCGCTCTCCCGGGGCCCGGAGCCACGCGGCCTCGGCGTACAGCGCGTCAACCGTGTTGACAAAGGCTTCTATCTCTTCAAGGCCGGCTTTGGTAACCAGCAGTTCCGGCGTCTCGGCGCGTTTGCGGGAGAACTCGGCGTATTGGGTCTGTAATTGGGGGCTGGAACTTTCAAGGCGCTCGTATTTAAGGCCCGCCGTATCCAGCCGGTCCGCGAGGTTTTCCAGCACGATACGGTCGCACTCGTCAACAAGGGGCTTTGAAACCCGAAGCACGTGGTTTATGTCGTAGCCGCTGTTTTCCTGCGCGGTGCGCCGGACCGCTTTGAGCTGTATCAGGCGGTTTTTGGGGAGGTATTTCTCATAGAGGCCGAAGGTGCCGGTAATTTTTTCATAGGTATCGCGGTAGGCTTCCTCAATCTCCCCAATCCCGATGTTCTGCGCCCAGGCCGTGCCGGTCAGCGCCGCCGCGAGCACCCAGAGGACCCAGGGTTTATTTACCGTCATTTCGTACCACCATAAATCCTATCGCGCCGGTCGGGAGCGAGCTGTCTATCGCCCGCAGGGAGCGGGTGCGCCGGTCGTAGCAGTACGCGCTGTTTGAATCGGAACTGAGAACCCCCATGGCCGCAAGGTCTTCCTGCCTTACCACCCCGCGATCCAGCGCCGCGCCGATTTCCTCCCGCGTGGGAAGCCGGTAGCCGCTCTTTCCCGGGCTCGTCTGGACGCTTTTCCCGTGTATCGTATAGTACGCCTCAAGACCGGCGCGGCTTGAACGCCAGTTGCAGTACCGCACCGCCTCCAGCCATGAAACGTTCGTAACCGGTTTTCCCTGGTTTTCGTGGCGGGAAAACAGGTCCGGCTTCTCAGTGCTGTCTAAAAACGCGAGAAACTCCCCGGCGCTTACGAGACTCTCAAGACGCACCCGCGCCGAACCGGTCGCGCCCACCGCGGTTCGCGGCGGCGGCGCGGCGGTATGGGACGCGGGGGTCTGGCCGGACTCGGCCTCCCAGAGCCTGCTTTCGTTTCGGGTAATATCCCGCTGGATTCTAAGCCGCTCGTTTTCCTTGGCAATCTGCTTCCTGCTGTCAGTCGGGTCGTAGTATTTTATGGCCGCCTCGATTGCGGCGGTTTTAGCCGGATAGTCCCCTCTCTGGCGTTGGGACCCCAGTTCTTTCCATTGGGCGTGGATACCA
>JAITHR010000215.1 GCA_031279895.1 Spirochaetaceae bacterium | reverse complement strand
CGGTGGTAAAAGGACGGGGTATGGTGTATAGTTACTCTATGACAGAAGTTGCGGCGGCGCTGTGTATCAAAAACGGCGCCATACTGGTTGCCAGAAGAAAAGCCGGCTGCGCGCTGGCGGGCTATTGGGAGTTTCCGGGCGGGAAGCGCGAGGCGGGAGAAACCCTCTTCGACTGCCTTGTGCGGGAAATCCGGGAAGAGTTAGGGGCGGACTGTACGGCGCGGCAGGTGTTCGCCGAAGCGGTTTCCCGAAACGAAGACGGAACGGACGCCGCTATCGTCTACGGAATAACCGCCGACGTGTCGGACGCCCCGTTTAAGATGACGGCGCATGACGCCTTCGCGTGGGCCGCGCTCCCGGACCTTTTGGGGTATCGGCTGGCGCCGGCGGACCGGCGTATCGCCGAACTCTTAATAAAAGACCGGTTGGTTTCTCCGGTTTCTCCGCAATACCCTGACCGTCCCGTAACGCGCCGAGAGGAAATGCGATGATTACGGTTGATTTTTTGTACGAGCTGCTTACGCGGGAGCGGGTTTCTTTCTTTACCGGCGTACCGGACTCGCTTTTGAAGCACTTCTCCGCGTACCTTGCGGATAACGCGGGCCCGGAACGGCACGTTATCGCCCCGAACGAAGGGGCCGCGGTCGCGCTGGCCGCAGGCTATCATCTGGCAGGAGGCGGGATCCCCCTTGTGTATATGCAGAACTCCGGTATCGGAAACGCGGTGAACCCGCTCCTCTCCCTTGCGGATACGCTGGTGTACCGGATACCCATGCTCCTTCTTATCGGCTGGCGGGGAAAACCGGGGTGTAAGGACGAGCCGCAGCACGCCAAACAGGGGCTTGTAACGACCGCGCTCCTCGACGCGATGGAAATCCCCTACGCGGTGATGCCGGCGGATAACGGCGGGCTTGAAAAGACGCTCTCCCCGCTCCTCGCCGCGCTGGACCGTTCAAACGCGCCGTGCGCGCTCGTGGTTCCGCCGGACAGCTTCGCGCCGTACAAGCCGAAGCGCGTTCCGGCGGAAGAGGAGACCGGCCTCCTTTCACGGGAAAGCGCGATTGACCGCATCCTCCGCCTCTCGGACCCGAAGGAGTTCTACGTTTCCACGACCGGCATGGCGTCCCGTGAACTCTACGAGCTGCGGGAAAAGCACCGGAGCGGCCACGAGCGGGATTTTCTTACCGTCGGTTCCATGGGACACGCCTCCCAGATCGCGCTCGGCATTGCGCGGAGGAGGCCGGAGGCGTCCGTTACCTGTCTTGACGGCGACGGCGCGCTCCTTATGCACATGGGAAGCCTCGCGGCTATCGGAACATTGAAACCGCCGAACTTACGGCATATTATTCTTAATAACGGGGCGCACGACTCGGTGGGCGGGCAGCCCACGGTCGGACGGGCAATCGATATTCCGGCAATCGCCCTGGGGTGCGGGTACGCGGGCGCGGTTTCGGCGGCGCGGGAGGCGGACCTTGCCGCGGCCCTTGGCGGTCCGGCGCCGCGTCCTTTCCTGCTTAACGTGCTGGTGCGCAAAGGGGCGCGGCAGGACCTGGGGCGCCCCGGCGCCGCGCCGGAGGAAAACAAACGCGCATTTATGGAGGCGCTGCGATGTACGCGATAATTATGGCAGGGGGCATGGGAACCCGTCTCAAAGAGAGAACCGGCGCCATGCCCAAAGGATTTGTACCGGTAGCGGGGGTTCCCGTGGTCGAGCAGTCGGTACGCAAGCTCTTTGCCGCGGGCATTGAGGAAATCATCATCGGCACCGGACACTGCGCCGACTGGTATGAAAGGCTGGCGGCGCGTTACGCGGGCATAACGCTGGCGCATAACCCGCACTACGCCCGGACCGGCAGCATGGAAACCCTCGCCTGCTGCGCGTCCGCTGTAAAGAGAAGCGGAAGCGGCGGTGTAATCCTCCTTGAGTCGGACATCATCTATGACGCGCACGGGCTTACGGCGCTCCGTAACGATCCGCACGAGAACGCGGTGCTCGCGTCCGGCGCGACGCACGGGGGGGACGAAGTGTACCTTGAGCAGGACGGCGCGGGCTTTCTTACCGGATGCTCCAAGGACCCCGGGGCGCTTACCCGTATCGCGGGGGAACTGACCGGCATAAGCCGCGTGTCCAAAGCGACCCTTGACGCGATGGTTGCGTGCGCCCGCGATTCCGCTAATCCCGCGCTCGACTATGAGACCGTCCTTGCCCGCGTGTCCGCATCCGGCCCGCGCCGCGTGTTCGTCCGCGTCATAGCGCGGTATCTCTGGCAGGAGATAGACGACGAGTCCCACCTTGCCCGCGCCGAGGCCCTCGCGCCGGCCATCGCGGAGTCCGAGAGCCTTTTGAAAATCCGGCGGGAGGTCCTGCTCAACCCGGGGCCCGCCACCACCACCGACAGCGTGAAGTACGCGCAGGTCGTGCCGGATATATGCCCGCGGGAAAAAGAATTCGGCGCGGTAATGGCGTGGATAACTGCGGAGCTTTCCCGCATGGCCGGAGGAGACCGGGAAAACGGGGGAGAAATTGAAACCGTGCTGTTCGGCGGGTCCGGCACCGCCGCTGACGAAGTGATGATTTCCTCCTGCGTACCGGACACGGGAAAACTCCTTGTTATTGACAACGGCGCCTACGGAGCGCGGATGGCAAAGATCGCCGAAGTCTACCGGCTCAATTTCGAGGTCTTCCGGTCCTCCGGTTTCCTCCCGCTGGATACGGAGGCGGTCAAGGCGAAACTTCTTGAAGGCCGGTTTACCCACCTGGCAGTCGTGTACCATGAAACAACCACGGGCCTGCTTAATCCGGTTCCCGAACTGGGGCGGCTTTGTCGGGAACACGGTATTACCACGATTGTTGACGGGGTGAGCGCGTTTGCCGCCATTCCTATTGACATGGATCGGGACGGCATTGATTTTATGGCGTCCACTTCAAATAAAAACATTCAAGGTATGCCCGGGGCGGCGTTCGTGTTTTGCAGGAGCGCGGCGCTTAAGGCGGTAAAAGACTATCCTATGCGCAATTACTATCTTAACCTGTGGGATCAGTACCGTCATTTCAAGAACACCATGCAGACCCGTTTCACGCCGCCCGTGCAGACGCTCTACGCGCTGCGGCAGGCAATCATGGAAGCGAAGCGGGAAACCGTTGCGGGGAGGTACGCCCGTTACAGCGCTTGTTGGGACGTGCTGGTCCGGGCGGTTAAGGAGCTGGGGCTTGAGATGCTGGTTCCCGAAGCGGCGCAGTCAAAGCTTATCACCGCCGTTATCGAGCCGTCGAATCCGGCGTATGATTTCGAAGTTTTTCACGATACTGCCCGTGCGCGGGGCTTTACGATTTATCCGGGGAAACTTGCCGGCGCGAACACGTTCCGCATTGCCAACATCGGAGATATTCAAGTCCCGGAAATGGAGCGCTTTACCCGCGTACTCGCCGCGTATATCACCGGCCTGGCCCACGCCTGAGAGGGCGGGAGAAACAGGCGGGTTACGAGAGGCGGGGCGCGGGGATTTTAGAAAACCCCCCGCGCATAAAAACTATTTGGTCTTGGCCTGCCAGAAGCCTTTCCATTCCTGCGGGTGTTCCAGATAATAATCGCACTGCTCGATGTAATAGAACGACGGCCTGTCCTGTTCGGAGAGCGCCTGAAAAAGCGGAAGGGCTTCGGCGAA
>JAITHR010000193.1 GCA_031279895.1 Spirochaetaceae bacterium | reverse complement strand
AAACAGTGGGTTGACCTGTTCGCGTTCTTTTTCTATAGTGTCTAATAATTAACGGGAACAAGGAGATTGTATGAAAAGAACCTATCAGCCGAGTAGGGTAAAGCGGAACAGGAAATTCGGGTTTCGGGCGCGGATGAAGACCCGCGGCGGGCGGATGATACTGAAACGCCGGCGGGCAAAAGGCAGAATCAAACTCAGCGTGGCAGATGAAAAGAAACCGTACTAGGTGCATGGCGTACAGGAAAAACCCGCGCCCTCCTTCCGGTTCAGGCCGCGGGAGCGGCTCAAAAAACGCGCCGACATTCGGGCCGTGTTTGCCAAGGGGAAACCGTCCGCCTGTTCCGGCGCGAAATTGTTTGTGCGGGAAAACGGACTGGATCATAACCGAATTGCCTTCACGTTCTCCCGCAAATTCGGGAACGCGGTGCGGCGGAACCGCGCCCGGCGCCTCAGCCGGGAAGCGTACCGCCTGAAAAGCGGCGCCTTGAAAAAAGGATACGATATGGTACTGCTTATGTACCCCGCGGGAGCGGACTGTTTCGCGGTCAGAGCGGAGCAGTTCTCCCTCCTCTGCGCCAGAGCGGGCTTATGGGAACGTTTTCCCTGATAGCGCGGAACGCGGTTCTTTGCATGATACGGGGCTATCAGCTGCTCGTTTCCCCCCATTTACCCCGATGTTGCCGGTACACGCCCACCTGCTCGGCCTATACTTACCAGACGGTTCAAAAATATGGTATAGTACGGGGGTTGTGGCTGGGGTTCACCAGAATACTGCGGTGCCATCCCTTCCACCCGGGCGGATACGATCCGGCGCCTTAATTTTGAATACGGCAGGGGCCCCGGCCCGTGCCGAGGAGTTGCATGGAAAAGCGAACATTATTGGCCGTGGTGCTTTCGGTCTTCGTTATATCAGTCTATTGGGTCATACAAGGGGTGCTGTTTCCGCCGCGCCAGCCGGTTTCTACCGAACAGGCCGCGTCCGTGGAAACCGAAGCGGAAACACCGCCGCTGCCGAACCCCGGCGCCGCGGAACCGGCTCCGGCTACAGAGGCGGCGGTCGAGAAAATCGTAACTATTGAAACGCCCCTTCTTAAGGTAGCGCTTACCAGCGTCGGAGGGGATATGGTCTCCTATAAACTGAAAGAACATCGGGATCGGGATCGGGACGACCTCCTTGAGATGATACTTTCAGGAGACGCCGGGGCCCACGCCTTTGCCGTGGCCTTCGGGACCATGGACGCGGCGCCGACACGGGCTTTGTTCCACGACCGCAGGCTTTCGGATTACGCGGTGGAGTTCTATCGGGATTTCACCGCCCCGGGCGGCGGGGTCTTCAGGCTTACCAAGCGCTACGAGTTTAAGCCCCAGGAATATATGTTCGAGCTTACGGTTATTCTGGACGGGGGCCATGCGGTACCCGCCTTTAACTTCTCCGAGGCGGCGTATACCCTGAGTTTCGGGCCCCAGATAGGCCCGGCGTTTGAGAAACTCGACCAGCGCTACGAATACCGCAATTATTTTACCTTTGCCAACGGGAAACAGAAACAGGAAAAAGTTACGGACGTTACCCGCGTGGTTTCCCGCCCGGCCTGGGCCGCTGTTGCCGGAAAGTATTTCACCCTCATCGCCATTCCCCATGTCAACCAGTACGACCTGGCCTTTTCCGCCAAAGCCGAACCGGGTATCCCCAGCGCCTCCCGCCTCTACCTTACCCGTCCGGCGCTGAACGGGCGGGCAGAGGATACCTACCGCTTCTATCTGGGGCCGAAAAACCAGGCGTCCCTCGGCATATACAACACCGGCGCGAACGGGTTCAACCTGCGGGACATGGAGCTTATCAAAGTGGCCAATACCAGCGGGTTTTTGGGACCCCTTGAGACGGCGCTTAAATGGCTCCTCGGCTTTTTCTACCGGATTGTGCCGAATTACGGGGCGGCGATTATTTTTCTTACGGTGCTGGTGAAACTCATCCTGTTTCCCCTCACCAAGAAAGGATCCGAGTCGACCCTGCGTATGCAGGCCCTGTCTCCGCGGATAAAAGAGATTCAGGAGAAATATAAGGACAACCCCCAGAAGATGAACAGCGAAATGGCGGAGTTTTACAAGAAAGAAGGCTATAACCCGGTGGCCGGCTGCCTTCCCATGCTCCTCCAGTTTCCTATATTTATCGCGATGTACAACCTCTTTAACAACCACTTCGACCTTCGGGGCGCGCTCTTTATTCCGGGCTGGATTCCCGACCTCTCCCTTCCCGAATCGGTGTATAACTTCGCGCCCTTTCGGGTGCCGCTTTTAGGGTGGACCGACATCCGGCTCCTCCCGTTTATCTATGTCGGCTCCCAACTGCTCTTCGGGAAGGTAACCCAGACGCCGGACCAGCAGGGCAACCCCCAGATGAAGATGATGCTCTACGCCATGCCGGTCATCTTCTTTTTTATTCTCTATGATGTGCCATCAGGTCTGCTGTTATACTGGATTATGTCCAACGTACTGTCTCTGGTTCAGCAGGTAACGATTAACAAATATTTCTTAGCCCGGAAACAGACGGCCGTTACCGCCGCCGAGCCGGTAATCGCGCCGAAAAAGAAAAAAAGGCGCTAGTCCCGTTTCCGGTTTCTTGATGGCAACACAATTTTCTTTCACGAGGAGTGTATTATGGTATACGAATTCGAGGGCCGCACCGAGAAAGAGGCGATTGATCGGGCGACAGAGACTTTGGGTCTTGAAAAAGATGACTTTGACGTAGAGATACTTGAGACCCGGCGTTCGGGTCTGTTCATAAAAGGCTACGTCAAAATCAAGGTGCATACGAACGAGCTTGTTTCGGCGCACCCTCATGAAGCCGAGGAACCTGACGAACAGGGGGAAGCTGAAGAGAAAAAGAAGGGCGTGGCGGATATGACGGACAAAACGCCTGAAAGGAAGCGGCTGCCCGCGGTGCCGCTCGACACAAACAGCGTTGAACAGCGGATGATTACGTTTTTGGAGGGCCTTATCGAGCGGATGGGTTACAGCGGCGCGGTATCGGTCATGTTTCGGGAAGAGCGCAAAATCGGCTTCAAAATCGATTCGGACTTTTCCCCCATTCTCATCGGGAAAAAGGGGAAGAACCTGGACGCCCTCCAGCTCATAGCCAACATCTACGCCGGAAGAATGGGGAGAGAAGATCTGCGTATCATCCTGGACGCCGAGAACTACCGGATCCGGCGGGAAGAGACCCTCGTGCGCCTGGCCTATACGGTTGCGGATCGGGTGCGGGAGAATCGGAACTCGGTGCTGCTTGAGCCCATGAACCCCTTTGACCGAAGGCTTATCCACACCACGCTGAACGATATTTCCGATGTGGAAACCAAGAGCGAAGGCGACGGCCTGTATAAACAGGTCCGCGTGTATTACCGCGGAGGGAGAGGGTAAACCCCGGGCGGGACGCGCCGTCCCGCCGCTCCCGTCAATACGATTATCTATAAAAACATACAGCCATGAATCATTTTTTTTTATCTTTTCCGTCTTTCCCCGTTTCCGCCCCGCTCTTTCCCCTTACGCTGTGCCTCCTCATGCTCCGCTCCGTATCTCCGGCGCTCGCCGCGCCTTTGAACACGTTGCTTGACGCGGAGACGCGGCAGGCCCTGCTTACCCGGGGAACCGTAACCGAGGTGCAGTTCAAATCCCCGGCACCCCTTCTCCTTCCGCGCCACGAACTTACGCGGAACCTTCTTGACGCCGCCGTGCGGGAGACGGAACCGACCCTCTTTATCGAGAGCCTGCATCTCTACAAAAAGCCCGCCGGAGCTACCGCGGGGGTCTGGAGCGATCGCGAGCGCCGCGAGCTTCTTAACCACGCCCTGGCCCTCAGCAGCCTGGCCGGAATCCAGTATTACTCGTCCAGCCGCAAAGCCATGCGGACGTTCTACGAAATCTCCACGGTGATTGACGGCCCGGATACGCGGCGGGCCCTTAAAGACCCGACGTACCGCGACCTTCCGTTTTCCCCGGTCGTCGTCTATGCGCGGCAGAAAGACCTCACCTTCGGGGACAATACCTATCAGTACGCCTACCACACGCTGCCGGACAGCCTCGTGTTCGTCCAGCGCAATGAAAGCGCGCTTTCGGTGGGCATTATTCCCGCGGTGGGCAGGGGAAAACTCCGCTCCATAATCGCGGTTATCGACTCGGAAGCGTATCTTCTCGTGTATCTCTCTTCAATGGCAAAAGCCGCGTCCCTTCCGGGCATGAACCAGCGGGTAGGCCAGTCCTTTTCCACCAGAGCCGAAGCGCTCCTCCGGTGGTTCGCGGGTCAGGCGGACAAGGCGTTTGCCGCGGCGGGCCCTTAACTTCCCGCGGCCTCGGCTCCGTTCCCCGCCTCCATCGTTTCCGGCGTTTTCGGCGCTTCCACCGTTTCTATCTTTTCCATTCTTTCTATCGAAATGATAAAGGTTCGGGCTCCGAGGATACGGGGGCCGAAATACCGGTCCGTGAGGGGCGAAATAATGACGCCGGTCTTCGGCCCTTGGGAAACCGCATGGATTATGGACCGGTCGTCGAGCAGGATGGCCACATGGTCCACCGCTCTTCCCCGCCTGCCGGCAAACACCACAATATCTCCGGGCTGGGCTTTGGTCATCTCGATAAGCCGGCCCTGATCCCAGATACTGCGGGAAGATCGGGGAATATCTATGCCCGCGGCGGTGCGATAGACATACCGCACAAAACCGGAGCAGTCAAAGGCTTTAGGGGATTCGGAACCGTATCGGTAGGAAACGCCCTGGTACTGTTTGGCGGTCTCGATAATGGACCTGCGCACCGTATCATAGGCAGGGGCGATAGTGGCAATCATACAGAGAGCCAAAACCGTAATAACGCTTTTTTTTAGCATATACCACTCTTTTTTCTTTTTTAGAGAATCAACCGTACCGCATCAATGCGGACAAAAACCAGTATATCTCATAATCCTCCCGTTAATCTACCCCGCCCAGCCTCCGCCGT
>JAITHR010000173.1 GCA_031279895.1 Spirochaetaceae bacterium | reverse complement strand
GAAAAAGGCTGGCACGGTGGTCCGCCAAAAAGTAAATCCAATTCACGGGGCTTTATGTTGAATTCATTCAACAGTTCTTTTGGGTCAATTTCCCGTATATCATTTTCGATGACAACCGTTTTCCTTTTCTCACGCTCACAGGCGGCACGGAGGGTCTGACAGCAATACCGGTCGAATTCAATTTCGGCGATAATTTCAAACCCTGCTTTCCTAACGCCTATATCCATTCCGCCCGCGCCGGAGAAAAGGCTTAACGCCTGCAAGTGTTTCATCGTTTATCGTTTATCCTGTCTCGTTTCCCTGCATATCCATTTTTGCCATACTATATTTTGGCGGCGTCCATCTTGCTGACAGTCCTTACCGACGTTTTATTTGTTTTTCCCTCTCAAAGCGCCGCTCTTCTCTCTCGGAAACTTCCGGCGCCATCCCGCCCCCGTGCGCTGTCAGAACCTGCCGGCAGCCGGGGAAGACTCCTGCTCCCCTTTCTCCTCTTTTTCGCCTTTTTCCTCAGCGTCCCCCTCTTCCGGGGCGTGCGGGCCCGTTTCGTATAATTCTTCGCTGGCGAGCTCGGCTTCCAACACTTCTTGTGCCTGTTCGTGGGCGGCTTCCGGTATATTGTTGAGCTTGGCGTCTACGGTAATCAGAATGGGGAGGAGCTGTTCCTTTTCTAAAAGATCGATAAGCCGCGCCTCGGTAAACCGCCGCGCCTCGTCGGAAAAGGTGCCGACAGTAATGCAGATACCCTTGCCGGCTTTCGTCTCTTTAAGACGGGAATGGAAATCCCGCACCGTAAGTTCCCCGATGGAACCCTGACTTCGTATAAACCGGAACACCACCAGATCAGTCCATTTGATCGTTTCCACGTCGGCGATAATATCAACCCATTCGTTTCGGTTCACGATGATATTGGTTATCTTCGTCTTTGACTTGCTGAAATAACTCAGCACCACCTTCCGGCATAGGGCCACAAAATCCACCGACGGGGCAAGCATGAAAATTTGCAGGTTCTTATTGGTATTAAGTTCCTCGTAGCGCTCGATTAAGCCCGATACGTCCTTATAGTACGGATTATCCTCCTGAACCGCCTGAAGGAGGAGGATGGCTTTGCCGATTTCATTCTGTTTGAGACAGGCGATAGCCAGCTGATACCGAAGCTCAAGGAGAACCGCCGGCTCGATGTTCTGGTGTTTAAGGCCGAACTCGAAGTCTTCAATGGCCTGCTCGATTTTGTACTGGGTGAGATTGATATTGCCGGCAAAAAGGGAGGCGCTGGGGCCCCGGACCGGATCGGAGCGCAGGTGGGTGAAAATCCGCAGCGCCTGATCCGTATGCCCCACCTCGGCGTAACATTCCCCCAGAATATAGAGAGATTCCTTGTCGTCCGGCGCGAGTTCAATGGCTTTGCGGATAAACGCCATGGACTCCTTGTATTTTAACAGCTTGAAAAAAGCGTGTCCCAAACAACGCATGGTAGGCATATGCTCCCCGTCCTGTTTGCGGGCAAGGGAGAGGTACTGCACCGCCTTCTCGTAGTTTTTAAGCTGGAATTCAAGATACCCCATGTTATAATTCACTTCAAAATTATCCTGTTTGATATTCCACGCCGCGCTAAAGCTCTTATACGCCGGCTCAAACGCCTGAACCGCCAGGGCGCACTGCCCGCAGCGGAAGTGAACCTCAAAAGCGTCCAGTTTCGGATTGGTTTCCGCCAGCTCTTCGAGAATTTCATAGGTCTTGAAAGCCTTGTCCCAGCTCTCCTGCGTAAAATAAATATCCGCCAGTTGGAACAGGGCCTCCGGATCCCGCGGATTTTGGGATAAACGTTTGTTTACTGATTTCAGTACGGCGTCTTGGTCTTTAGGGTTTTTATTCTGAAGACCCTTTGAAGGTCCCGCGATAATCACAATCGCCACAATAATACCGATTATAACGGTCATCACGATAAGCGCGGCAAGAAGTATAGGCATATAATCAGTATAGATAAAAAGCGCCTCCTAATTCAAGGATTCAAGGAGTTTTTCCAAAAGACGCGCCGGCGGCGCCGCATCCCGCTTTTCTCTCCGCCCCGTTACGGGTATGATGGCGCTATGTATCAGTCATTCATCGGACTTGAAGTCCACATCCACCTCTTAACCAAAACAAAGGTTTTCTGCGGGTGCCGTTCCGCCTTCGGCGACGAGCCTAATACCAATATCTGTCCGGTCTGCATGGGCTATCCCGGGGTACTCCCCTCACTCAACGCGGAGGCCCTTCGGATGGGATGCGTGGTGGCCGCTGCCCTTAACTGCGCGATACCGGAGCGCACGTGGTTTGAGCGCAAGCAGTATTTCTACCCCGATATGCCCAAGAATTACCAGATTTCCCAGTTCGCCTCGCCCTTGGGACGGGACGGGTATCTGGACATTGAGGGGAGGGGCATTCAGAAACAGGTGCGGATAAAAGAGTGCCACCTTGAGGAGGACGCGGGCAAGATGATCCACACAGGCGCGGCCTCTCTTCTGGATTACAACCGCGCCGGCATGGCGCTGCTCGAAATCGTAACCGAGCCGGACATGGAAACCGGCGAGGAGGCGGAGCTTTTTATTCAGCAGCTCCGCCGTCTGGTGCGCTATCTGGGGGTCTGCGACGGCAATATGGAAGAGGGGTCCCTGCGGGCCGACGCGAACGTGTCGATTAACCGTGCCGGCAGGGGGCTTGGGAACAAGGTTGAAATCAAGAACCTCAACTCTTCCCGCTTCGTGCGCCTCGGCCTTACTTATGAGATCCTCCGCCAGAGCGCGCTCCTCGATGCGGGAAAGCCGGTGGTGCAGGAGACGCGGCTTTGGAACCAGAACCGGGACCAGACCGAGCAGATGCGCGTAAAGGAGAACGCCCATGATTACCGGTATTTTCCCGAGCCGGACCTGCCGGTGTTTGCCCCTGATCCGGCGTTTCTTAACGCGGTGAAAGCGGGCCTTGTGGAGCTTCCCCTTCCGCGAACCGGACGCTTCGAGCGGGACTACGGCCTTGGGGCCGAGACTGCCGAGGCGCTCTGCGACGAGAAAGCGCTGGCGGACTACTTTGAAGAGGCCGCGGCGCTGGCGGAGACCTTCGGCCTTTCCCGTGCCGACGGCGCGGCGCGGCTTGCCAACTGGCTCCTTACGGACATGAAACGCGCCCTTTCCCGCGCCGGCGTTTCCCCCGCGGGGATCGGCTCTTTCACCCTGACCGCACGCCGCCTGGCCTCTCTCGTGTCTCTCGTGGCGCTGGAGCGGGTTTCCATGAAGAACGGCAAGCAGGCGTTTGAGGAGGCGGTGCGGGACGACCGGGACCCTGAATCGATTATAAAGGAACGGGGCTGGGAGCGGCTTACGGACTCGGATCTGATTGGCGAGGCGGTACGGAAGGTGGCGGACGCCGAGGCCCGCACCGTTGACCTTGTGAAGGCGGCCAGAGCCGCGGGGAACCGCAAGCGGGAGCGCTCGCTTACGGCGTACCTTGTGGGCAAGGTGCTTGAGGCCACCGGCGGACGGGCTGACCCGAAAATAGCCGGCGCCCACCTTAACGCACTCCTCACCCCGCCGTCTCCGCAGCCTCCGCAGCCTCCGGCTGTTTAAGCAAGGCCGCCTGGTGTTTCTTAATGGTGCAACACCGTGTCCGTTGAGCGAGTCAGTGCTGCCCAGGCGCGGCTACGCTTCGCGCAGCCTCCGGTTGTTCCATAAGCTTCCCGCGCCGCGTCCCAAAGCGGATAACGACTGCTGAGGGACACCTCTCCCCGCGTTAGAACCCCGAATTTCTGCTCTGGAACCCCGGAATTCTGTCCTGGAAATACGAATTTCTGTGACGGAAATCCGGATTTCTGTCCTGGAAATCCGAATTTCTGTCACGGAAATCCGGAATTCTGTCCTGGAAATCCGGATTTCTGCCCTGGAAATTCGAATTTCTGTCACGGAAATCCGGATTTCTGTCCTGGAAATTCGGAATTCTGTCACGGAAATCCGGATTTCTGCCGCGGAATTCTTTAGTATAAGTCGTAGTAAGTTTATATTAGTAAAGTAATTACAGCGCCTTCGCCCGCCGGCCCGTCTCCGACGGTTTCAAAAGCGTCTTGTAAAGCGCGGCAAAGCGGTCGTTGACTGCTAAGAGGCGCGGGGCGGGACGCTGTTTAGAACAGCCGGAGGCTGCGGAGACGGTAGAAGAGGGCGCACTCCTTGGCGGCTTCGGCAAACTTCTCGTCCTCATAGAGAAAGAGCGCCTGTACGGTCCGCGTTGCGGGCAGGCTCCGCACAAGCCGGTCTAACGCGCTGGTTTCAGGGGCCGGGAGAAAACGGGGGAGCGCCAGCACCACCATACCGTATGCGGGGTTAGACGCGCCGAAATCCCGCGGGGCCGCAGGGGGCGAGGCCGCGGGACAGGCAAGGAGCGCCGCAAGCGCCTCCGGTTTGCCCCAGGATTCCTTTCCGCCGGCGTATGAAACCCCCACGTCAAAGCCCCGCGCCGCGCCGGACCGCGCAAGGGCCAAGGCGCGCTCGCACAGCATATCAACCCCGCGCCGCGCCTCTTCTTCGGTATACAGGGACCGGTCGGCATGACAGTCAACCACGATAAGCACGCGGGAACGCGGCGGCGGCTCCCGCCCCCCTTCGCGCACGAAAAGATCCCCCACGTGGCTGTAAAGTTTCCAGTTAATACGGCGCGGGTCGTCCCCCGGCATATAGGGTCGGGTTTCGGTAAAATTGTCGGTCCGCACGGTTTTGGACGCGATAACCCCCTGTGCCCCGCCAACGTGAACAGCGGCGTCAGGCGGCGCCGCGCCGGTTCCGGGCGTTACGAGCAGGCGGGGGTTCCTGTCGTGGGGAAGTCGAAAGGTGAGGGAAAAAAAACCGGTAAGGTCCGCAATGACAAACTCGTCATACACCGTGCCGTAGGCCCCGCGAAACGGCGCGGGAAAAGAGGACGGCCCGGCCTCCGGGTCAAAAACATGGCGGATGTCCCGCCCGTCTTCGGTACGCAGGCGCAGGGTATACCGCAAAATGGTTCCGGGCAGTTTGAAAAAACTCTTTTTCCCACATGGCGGGCTTTCTTTCGTTCCTTTCGTTCCTTTCGGGGACGCGGGCATCCCCTCGAAAACGCAGCGCCCGGTGGTTCCCGCCGGAACCGACGGGGTAATAACCCGGGCGCCGGCGTTTCTTACGGCGTTCCGATGGAGGAGCGAAAGGAACAGGACCGCGAGGAAGGCGTAGGAAAGCACGGCGAGGAACACCGCGCTGACCAGCACCAGCGCCGGCTCGCTACGGAGCGTACCCGCGGTAAACGCCGTTGCGGTGAGCGCCAGGGAAAAGCCGCCCAAAGGGTGGGGTAGCGGAACAAGGTCCCCGATGAAAAGGGCGGTGTCCCGCCTTTTCCCGCCGCGTTCCCGCATACCCGCCATTTAGGAGCGCCGCGCCGCAGGCGCTACGGACGCCGCTGACGCCGCCGCCGCTTTGAGGAGCGCGGCGTTGGCCGGAGAGAGCGGGCCCAGGGGGAGGCGGGTCGGCCCTGCCGGAAGGCCGGAGAGCGCCATGGCCGCCTTAATGGGAACCGGATTGGTTTCGACGAACGCGGCCTTCATAAAGGGGAGGAGCGCGTAGTGGAGGCGCCGGCATTCCTCCATATCCCCGGTAAGACCCGCTCGGACAAGAGCCGCCACCTGTGCGGGCGCGAGGTTGGAAACCACCGAAACCACCCCTTGTCCCCCGAGCGCCAGCACGGGCAGCGCGAGCCCGTCGTCCCCGGAAAGCACCGCGAAAGGCGCCTCCTCCCCGCGCCCGCCGGTATACGCGATAATATCCCCTATCTGCCCGATGTCCCCGGAGGATTCCTTTATCCCGATAACCTGCGGTATCGCCGCGAGGCGCTCGGTCAGAGCCGCGCTTATGTTCCTGCCGGTTCGGGACGGCACGTTGTACACCACCACCGGCAGCCCGCCCTTATCCGCCACTTCCTCGAAGTGCCGGACCAGCCCCCCGTCGTTGGGCTTGTTGTAATAGGGGGTCACCACGAGCGCCGCGTCAGCCCCCGCGTCTCTGGCCCTTCGGGTATTCTCGACGGTCTGCTTCGTGGCATTGGCGCCGGTGCCGATAATGACCGGCCCGCGTCCCCGCGCTTCCTCAACCGCGATGCGCGTAAGCTTTTCCCGCTCCTCCGGCTCCAGCGTGGGGGTTTCTCCGGTGGTTCCCAGCGGCACGATACCGTCAATGCCGGCCTCGAACTGAAAGTTCACGAGAAAGCGGAACCCCTCGTAATCAACCCGATAGTCCGCGGTCATGGGGGTAACGAGCGCGGTAAACGCGCCCTTAAGCAGCGCCCGCGTCATAACCCCAGGTCCTTTAGCACGTCGTCCATGGTAAATATCCCGCGGCGCGCGCCTCCCGGGACCCCGGCGGAGTCCGCACGGAGGAGCCACTCCGCCGCCGCGACCGCGCCCGCGGCAAGGCCGTCGCGGTTTCTGACGCGGTGGGTTATCTCGATGGTATCCGCAGGCGAATCGAAGAGAAGGGCGTGGGTACCGGGAACCGCGCCCACCCGCAGGCTGGGGTAGTGCAGTTCCTCCGGCGCCGGCGGACGTTCGAGGGTGTCCCAGACCGGCACGGTCTTCCGCCGCGTTTCCCCAAGGACCCGCTGCACCAGGGTTTTGGCCGTACCCGAGGGGCTGTCCCGTTTCCGGTTGTGGTGTATCTCGAACCCGCCCGCGTCATATTCGGGAAAGGGGTCCGTCAGTTTCGCGGCATACGCGGCAATGCGGTAGAAGAGATGCACGCCCAAAGAAAAGTTGGATGCCCACAGCAGGGAGGATCCGTCCTTTTCCACGGCGCTTCGTACCTCTTCCATGCGGTCGTACCAGCCGGTCGTCCCCACTACCGCCGGAATCCCGCGGGACGACAGGGTTTTGATATGGGAAACCGCGGTATCCGGCGCGGTAAACTCAACGGCTACGTGGGCGCGGTCCAGGGTTTCGGCCTCCGCGATGTTGCGGTATTCGGTGCCGGAGCGCGGGTCAACCACGCAGACAACCGCGTGTCCCCGATCCAAAGCGCGGCGCTCAATGAGTTGTCCCATGGTGCCGTACCCGATAAGCGCTATGTTCATTAGGTATTCCTTGTGTTTCATCCCGCGAACCGCAAGGCGGCCTTCGACGCGTCCCGCGGCGCGGAAAGAAACCGTAATGTTCCCCCATCCTACCACAGAGCCTCCGCCCGTTTCAACAGCCCGGCCTCCGGCTGCTTCACCGTCTCCGACGGTTCCAGCGGCTTCCCGCGAACCGCGACAAAGCGGACGCCGCCCGCATACCATATCCACGCTCCCAAACAACGCAGCCTCACTCCCAGGCCACCAAAACGCACTCCGAAGCGCCACACCCGCGCTCCCAAGCGACACAACCCCGCCGGCAAACGACGGAACCCCGCCCCGAAGCAACACAATTCCGCCGGCAAACGACGCAATCCCGCCTCAAAACGACGCAACCCCGTCCCGAAGCCACACAATTCCGCCTCAAAACAGCGCAATCCCGCCCCAAAACGACATAAACGCACTCCGAAGCTACGGAATCCCGCCGGCAAACGACACAACTCTGTCCTGAAGCGACGCAACCGCACTCCCAGGCCACCAGATCCCGCCCCGAAGCCGTCAACGACTGCTTACGGCTACGCGCCCCGAAACGGGCGGCGTCCGCTTTGCCGCGGTATTAGGAAGCTTATAGAACCGCCGGAGGCCGCGCCGGAGACGGACCGCGCCTAAGCGGTCAACGACTGCTTACAGGCGCGTATCAGGACGCTTAGGGAACCGTCGGAGACGGCGAAATACGCTTTCAAACGGTAACAAACAGTAACGTATCGTGTTAAACGGCGTACTATGCGAGTTATTTCCGAGTCAAAAGTCATGCATTCTGGAACTAAAGTCATGCATTCCGAGTCTAAAGTCATGCATTCTGGAGCTAAATGAATTCTTTCCGAGTCAAAAAGAATTCTTTTTGAAGTAAAAAGAATTCATTCCAGAGTAAAAAGAATTCATTCCGAGTCAAAATGAATTCTTTCTGGAGTAAAATGAATTCTTTCTGAGCCTAAAAGAATTACTTCTGAAGCTAAAAGACATACTTCCGACTCCCGCCCACGTAAGCTGGAGTCGCGCACGACTATACCCGACCCGCGTCCAACTGTATGCGGGTCGGAATCAACTGTATGCGAGTCGGAATCATATGAGCGCGAGTCGGAATCATATGAGCGCGAGTCGGAATCATATGAGCGCGAGTCGGAATCATATGAGCGCGAGTCGGAATCATATGAACGCGAGTCGGAATCATATGAACGCGAGTCGGAATCATATGAGCGCGAGTCGGAATCATATGAACGCGAGTCGGAATCATATAAAGGAGGAGCCAGTCTACGCAACGTAGAGGCGCGGGTAGGTCGTTTTGGGGCGGATTTGTATGACCTGGGAGTGAGATTGCGTTGTTTGCGGACGGGAGCGCGTGAGGGCGTGGGTAGGTCGCATAAAGGCGCGTAGCTGTGAGCGGACGCTGACAGCTACGGGGCGCGGGGCGGGAAGCTTATGAAACCGTCGGAGACGGCGGAGACGGCGTCCGCAGGCCCGCCGCGTCAGGCGCGGGTAATTCGGAGTTGTTGTTGACAAGTTCTGAAAGTTCTCTCTATATTCTTATTGAAGTCCCCTATCGGGCCGTGGATTTCAGGGTTCGTCCTTGCTTGCGGCATTAGTCCAGGGGACTTCACCCTTTCCGCATCCGCCGCGCTTCCCGCAGGCTCATCTTTCCCGTCAAGCCGAACAGATACCTCGAATGACTTGACGGAAGGAAAAACCGTTGTATTATAGTCTATGCGGGGCAGGACTTCACCTGGTGAGTTATCAGTGCTTGTTGTCCGCCCGCTTCCTTCATACCGTCGAGCATATTTTTTTCCATCAATACCCCGCATGACTATCCCCAAACCCCCTATGACCGTTCGCAAGCCGGAGGCGGTCAACACCCGATTCGGGGCGCGAGGCGGGAAGCCGTTTAAAACAGCCGGCTGCGGCTGCGGATACGTCGCTTGCGGGCGCGGTTAGGTCGCTTCGGGGCTTGGACACGTCGCTTCGGAGCGGGGTTGTGTCGTTTCGGGGCGCGGGTAGGTCGCTTGGGAGCGGATTTGTGTGGCCTGGGAGTGGATTTGTGTGGCCTGGGAGTGGGATTGCGTTGTTTGGGGACGCAATTGTGTCGCTTGGGAGCGCGGATGTGTTGTTTTGGGGCGGGTTTACGTGGCTTAGGAGCGCGGGTAGGTCGCATAAAGGCGCGTAGCTGTGAGCGGACGTTGACAGCTTTGGTGCGGTTCGCGGGAAGCTTATGCACCAGCCGGAGGCTGCGGCGGAGGCGGAGGGGGTTGCGGGGAATGAAGGGGTGTGGTACAGTGGGGACATACCGCGTTTCGGCGCGGGCAGCGACCGGAACCCCCCTGACAAAAAAAATGACGACACCCCCTTGCAACACAATATATAGTGTGATATAGTAAATATAACACAATATAACGCTATATATAGAGGTGAATATGC
>JAITHR010000145.1 GCA_031279895.1 Spirochaetaceae bacterium | reverse complement strand
GTTTTTCGATTCCATCTGCGCGTCAAAGGGCGCGAAGGTTTCTTTGTCCGCGATGAAGGCCAGCCGTTCTTTCCAAGACAGACGGGCGTGGTACCCGCAGGCGCCGCATACCTTGTGGTACGCGGCAAAGGTTTCATCCGGCACGGTTTCCCCGCACCGGGGACACCTAACATCAATCATATACACTGTTTCACCAACCAATTGGTTTACCATACCAAAACACGCCGCCCCGCGCAACCGCCGCCCGCCGGCGGCGGGTAGCACAGCATGGCCGCCCCGTCTCCGACGGTTTCAAACACTGGTGTTTCCGAATGGTGCAACACCGTGTCCGGTTACTTCGCTGGCTACTGCCCAGGCGCGCCCCGTCTCCGACGGCTTCAGCATGGCCGCCTGTTGCTTCCGAATGGTGCAACACCCTGTCCGGTAAGCGGGCTGGCACAGCCCAGGCGCGGCTACGCTTCGCGCCGTCTCTGACGGTTCCATAAGCGTCATGCAGGGCGTCCTTACGCACGCTCCGCCATCTTTGCCGCACCACGCCTCCCCGCTTCAGACACACACCGCCGCGCTTTGACAACACGCCGCCCCGCTTCAGCACCACGTATCTCCGTCGCGGAAATACGGAATTCCGTCCTGGAAATGCGTCCTTCCGTCACGGAATTCCGTCCTAACGTCACGGAAGGACGTGGTGCCGAAGCGGGAAGGCGTGGCACTGAAACGCGGGGGCGTAGTGCCGAAGCGCGGAGCAGTGTCCCCAAGGCGGGGCGGCGTGGTGCTTTGTCGCGGTATCGGGACGCTTAGGTGCCTCCGCTGGCGGCGGCGGTGGCGGCGGGGAAGAAGAGGTGGGTTAGGTGCTGATCCGTTAATACCGCGGCGCCGAGGAGTGCGGTGTAGAGGGCGAATATCCATAAATCGCTTTTCCGCGTCAGTTTGAGCATGAGTTTTACCGAGAAAAAGCCTACTATTCCGGCGGTAAGCGCGCCGGCGCACAGGGGCGCGAGGCCGACCGCGGAGAACTCGGCACTCGGGAACCCGTTCCGTACCTGCAATACCAACGCGCCCAGAATAACCGGTACGGACAGGAGAAAAGAAAAGCGCGCCGCGAAACTCCGGTCGATTCTGCGGAGGAGCGCCGCCGAGACCGTGGCGCCGGATCGGGAAATGCCCGGTACCAGCGCCGCGGCCTGAAAGAGGCCGATGACGAGCGCGTCGGGCATGGTTACGGTATACTCGTTTTTCGTCCCCCGCGCCCGCGTGCGCCGCTCCCGCCGCTCCGAGACCATGAGGAGGAGCGAGGTGATAAGAAAGCCGAACCCCGTATACGCGCCGGACTCGAACGCGGCGTCGATACGCGCCTTGAAGAGAAGCGCCGCCGCCGCCGCCGGGACCGTGGCGATACAGAGCAGGGCCGTAAGCGGCTGTAGGGGGCGCCGCGCAAGGCGCCACAGGTCCTGGCGGAACACCGTGAAAACGGCGGCCAGGGTTCCTAGGTGGAGCATGGTATCAAACAGCAGCACGGGTCCCTCTATGCCGAATACCTGCTGTAGCACCACAAGATGCCCGGAACTGCTTACCGGCAGGAACTCGGTAATGCCCTGGACCGCGCCCAGGATGACCGCTTCAAATATACGCATAGCACGATGGTAGTATGAAAGGGCCGCATAGACAAGCGCCTCTTGACGCAAACCCGCCCCGCCTGTTTTAATAACCGGCGGCGCCGGTGGCACATAAGCGTCCTGATACCGCGGCAAAGCGGGCGGAGACAGCTTAGGGGCGCGGGGCGGTACGCGGACGGGCGTGGTTCGAGCGCAAAGCGGGAAGCTGTTTAAAACCGTCGGAGACGGGCCGCGCCACAACAGTAGCCGGTAATGTAACCGGACAAGGTGTTGCACCATTCGGAAACAACAAGCGGCCATGCTGAAACAGCCGGAGGCTGAACGTGATGAATCGCGCATACAAAATCCATCTTTTCTTTGGTGCCGGGGTGTGCGTGTTCCTTGCGGCAATGGTGTTCACCGGCCTTTTTCTGCTGGTGCCGCCGGAGAGAGACGCCGGGGGCGAACCGGACAGGGGGGCTGACGCGCAAGACGCGGCGCCTGTTCCTCCGGCACCGCGTCCCCAGCCGCCGGGACCGGATCCCGTGCTGCCGGATCCCGCGCCCCTTTCCCTTTCTATCCCCGAAGAGACCGCGCTGCCGCCGGCTCCGGCACCGGCGCCGACCGAAGCGCCGCCGTACCACGAAGAGACCGCGCTGCCGCCGGACGAGCCGGTTCCCGCGCTGCCCGCGTCCCGTGCGCCGGCGCCGCCGGAAGACGGGAAAACCCTGTGCTTTGTCATAGACGACGCGGGGAACAACCTCGTTGAGCTGGAGCCGTTTCTCCGGTTTCCCGGGCCTCTTACGATCGCGGTGCTGCCGGCACTCCCCTATTCGGCTGAAGCTGCCCGGCGTATCCGCGAAGCGGGCAAGGAGGTCATCCTCCACCAGCCCATGGAGGCGGTCGGCGGCCAGAACCCCGGGCCGGGGGCTGTGTACGCGGACATGACCCCTGCGGAAATCCGTGCGGTGGTGGAGAGGAACCTTGCGGAGGTCGGGCCCGTGGCGGGCATGAACAACCATCAGGGCTCGAAGATAACCGCGCTGCCCGCGGCGATGGCGGTCGTGCTGGCGGTGTGTAGCGAGCGGGGCATCTATTTTCTTGATTCCCGCACCACCGCCGAGACCGCGGCGCCGGAAACCGCACGGCGCATGGGCATCGTCATCGCGGAGCGGGACGTGTTTCTGGACAACCTGCGGGAGCGGGACGCGATTATCCGGTCTGTCAGGCGCGGCCTTGTGAAAGCGGATCAGAAAGGAAGCGCGGTTATGATAGGACACACCTGGTCGAGCGAGCTCGCGGGCATACTGACCGAACTCTATCCGGTTCTCACCGGTCAGGGGTACGGATTTTCAACCATAGGCGTCGAAAGAGGCCGGACAGGGAGCGGAATGTGAACATTTTGGGTATTGAGACCTCCTGCGACGAGTGCGCGGCGGCGGTGGTGGAAGACGGGAAACGGACGCTCTCCAATGTGGTGGCGACCCAGATACCCTTTCACGCGGCATATAACGGGGTGGTGCCGGAGATTGCGAGCCGTATGCATACCGAGTGGATCTATAAGGTGGCGGAGGAAGCCGTTACGCAGGCCGGTTTGACGCCGGACAGGATTGACGGGGTGGGCGCGACGTCCCGCCCCGGGCTTCTGGGGTCCCTGCTTGTGGGTCTTTCCTTTGCCAAAGCTTTTGCCTGGGCGCGGAACATCCCCTTTATCGCGGTGGACCACCTCCTCGCGCACCTCTACGCCTCCCGTCTTGAAGGCGGCCCGGAACCGCCGGCCTACCCCTTTCTGGGGCTTCTCGTTTCTGGCGGGCATAGCGTTATCTGCCGCGTCGACGCTTTTGATCGGGTTACGGTTTTGGGGACCACCGTTGACGACGCGGTGGGCGAGGCGTTTGACAAGGTATCCGGTCATTACGGCTTGGGCTACCCCGGGGGCGCGGCCATCGAGCGGCTTGCCGAAACCGGCAACCCCGATGCGTTTCGTTTCCCCCTGCCCAAGATAAAGGGGGATCACCAGTACGATTTCTCCTATTCGGGGCTTAAGAACGCGGTCATAAACCAGAGCGAGCGGTTTCGCGCCGCCGGAACGACGGGGGAGGCGCGGAAAGAAGACATTGCCGCGTCTTTTCAAAAGACCGCGGTGGCAATTCTCCTGCGGAGCCTTGTCCGCGCCATTGAGCACACGAACATTACCACCGTGGTAAGCGGCGGCGGGGTTGCGGCGAACGCGGAGCTCCGAAGCCGGCTCGCGGCGCTGCCGAACGTGCGCGGCGTCTTCCCGCCCCTTGAGTTATGCGGGGACAACGGCGCCATGGTCGCGGGTCTC
>JAITHR010000139.1 GCA_031279895.1 Spirochaetaceae bacterium | reverse complement strand
GTTTCAACGGAAACACGGACAGCCAAACCAGCCTGACACGCACGGGCCGCGCAAGCCGCGTCTGTTTTTTTTATTTTTTATATAAAGAAAATCTTTTTAGGTTCCTCGGGCCTTTGGTTAATCCGAGGCTTTGGCACGGGCTTTGTTGGCGGCGGACCGCGGTGAAGAGACGGGAAGCCGCGCCGAAAGCCCGTTTCCGGTGCGGGAATAACACGGTGCGGGAATAACGCAAAGAGATTACAGAGATTACAGAGCATTACAGAGAAAAAACAAAAGAATACGAAGGCGGGGCTTGCCGAAAACAGGCTTTTCGGCGCGATTATCCCGTTGCGCCGTGCGGTTTTTTCTGTTTTTTCTATTTTTTATTTTTCTAAAGGAGAAAAATGACCATGGATAGTACCAAAATGCGGAATATCGGAATAAGCGCCCATATTGATTCGGGGAAAACCACCCTGTCTGAGCGAATTCTGTTTTACAGCAACAAGATTCACGCCATCCACGAGGTTCGGGGGCGGGACGGCGTGGGAGCCACGATGGATCACATGGAGCTGGAGCGGGAGCGGGGCATCACCATCCAGTCCGCGGCCACCCAGGTCCAATGGAAGGACCATACCCTTAACCTTATCGACACCCCGGGACACGTTGATTTTACGATTGAGGTGGAAAGGTCCCTGCGGGTGCTTGACGGCGCCGTTCTGGTGCTGTGCGCGGTGGGCGGGGTCCAGTCCCAGTCCATTACGGTTGACCGCCAGCTCAAACGCTACCATGTGCCGCGAATCGCGTTCATCAATAAATGCGACCGCACCGGCGCGAACCCGTTTAAAGTTACGGGGCAGCTCAGGGAAAAGCTGGGGCTTAACGCGGTGATGACCCAGATCCCCCTGGGGCTTGAGGATAAACTTGAGGGGGTTGTGGACCTGGTGGCCATGGAAGCCCTGTACTTTGAAGGGGAGCAAGGCACGGAGATCCGCAGCGCCCCGATCCCCCAGGACCTTAAAGCCCGGGCCGAAGCGGGTCGGGAAGAGCTTCTCGACGCGGTTTCCATGTTTTCCGACGAACTTGCGGAGCTGTACCTCGCGGGCGCGGAGATCCCGCCGGCGGTTGTGCACGCGGCCATAAGGCGCGGCACCCTGGAAGAGAAGTTCGTGCCGGTGATGGTGGGGTCCGCGTACAAAAACAAGGGCATCCAGACGCTACTTGACGGGGTAAACTACTACCTCCCCAACCCTGCGGAAGTGAAAAACTACGCCCTTAACCTGGATAAAGGGGAGGAGAAGACCGAGCTTGCCGCCGACGAGAAAAGTCCGGTGGTGGCTCTGGGCTTCAAACTGGAAGACGGGCAGTACGGCCAGCTTACCTATGTGCGTATCTATCAGGGGTGCCTCAGAAAAGGGGAGGAACTTATGAATACCCGCGCCCGCAAGAAGTTCAAAGTGGGGCGCCTCGTGCGGATGCACGCCAACAGCATGGAAGACATAACCGAAGGGGTTCCCGGGGACATTGTGGCGCTCTTCGGGATTGACTGCGCCTCTGGGGATACGTTTTGCGGCGGGGGTCTCAATTACGCCATGACCTCGATGTACGTGCCGGAGCCGGTTATCTCCCTTGCGCTTACGCCGAAAGACAAGAAGTCCTCGGACCAGATGGCCAAGGCGCTCAACCGGTTCACCAAAGAAGACCCCACGTTCCAGACCTACGTGGATTCGGAATCCAACCAGACTATCGTGAAAGGCATGGGGGAGCTGCACCTTGACGTGTACATTGAAAGGATGCGGCGGGAGTACAAGTGCGAGGTGGAAACCGGTATGCCCCAGGTGGCCTATCGGGAAGCCGTACAGCAGCGCGCGGATTTTAATTATACCCACAAGAAACAGACCGGCGGCGCGGGTCAGTACGGGCGGGTCGCCGGGTATCTGGAGCCTTTTGCCGACGGGGATTACGAGTTTGTGGACAGCATCAAAGGCGGGGTTATTCCCACGGAGTTTGTGCCGAGCTGCGACAAGGGGTTCCGCGAGGCCATTAAGCGCGGGAGCCTCATCGGGTTTCCCATTGTCAATATCCGCTGCGTTATCAACGACGGGCAGTACCATCCGGTCGACTCCTCGGACATCGCGTTCCAGCAGGCTGCCCTGGGCGCCTTTCGGGAAGCCTACCTTAAAGCAAAGCCCTGTATCCTTGAGCCTATTATGAAAGTTACGGTGGAAGGCCCGGCGGAGTTTCAGGGGAGCGTCTTCGGCTCGATTAACCAGAGGCGGGGCGTTATCGCCGCGTCCGCCGAAGACGGCGCGTTCTCGCGGGTCGAGGCGGAGGTGCCGTTAAGCGAGATGTTCGGCTATTCCACGGTGCTTCGGTCATTGACCCAGGGAAAAGCGGAGTTTACCATGGAATTTGAGAAATACGGGAAGGTTCCGGCGCAGATTTCCGAAGCGCTCGTCAAAGCCTATGAGGAAAAGCGGAGAAAAGAGCAGGGACGCTCCTAAAAGTATACCCACATTACCCCTAACAGGAGAAAATCAATGGTTAAAGAGGAACTTATACAGCGCAGTCCGGTGAGAATCTTTGAGAAGTCCATCAAAGGCGCGCTCAACGCCGGTGAAATCGGCGTCATCGCCGCGCCGAAGGGCATAGGCAAAACCTCGGTGCTGGTGCAGATCGCGCTCGACAAACTGCTCCAGGGCGAGAAGGTTATCCACGTGTCTTTTACCCAGCACAACAACTACGTTTTGGCGTGGTATGAAAATATCTTTGACGAGTTTATCCAGACCCGTCCGGTCGAGAACCTGCGGGAGGTGAAAGACGACCTTGTCAAGAACCGCGTGCTTATGCACTTCAATCAGGCGGGTATGAGTGGGGATCAGATCCTCAGAAGCCTTAGGGCCCTCATCGATGAAGGCGGGTTCAAAGCCCGCTCGCTCATCATCGACGGCTTTGATTTTTCGCGGGACCCCTGTTGCGACCACCTTGCGAAGGTGAAAGCCTTTGCCCGTGAACTCGGGCTTTCCGTGTGGTACAGCTGGAGCGTGCCGGAGGGCGCCGCGTATACGGACCGGAACATTCCGCACATCATCGGGGAATGTTCCGACCTTGCGGACGTGGTGATTGTGCTGGAGCCGAAGCCGGACCACATTGCCCTTTCGGTTGCCAAAGACCGGAACAACTCCGCGCCGGAGGCGTCAACCCTGCGCCTTGACCCGCGCACACTCCTCATACTTTCTTCCTAAACCCGGCGGCGCCGGAGGCACAGCATGGCCGCCTGTTGTTTCCAAGTAGTGCAACCGTCTCCGACGGTTTCAAGCATGGCCGCCTGTTGTTTCTTAATGGTGCAACACCGTGTCCATTGAGCGGGCTGGTTGCTACTTAGGCGCGGCTACGCTCTCGCGCCGTCTCCGACGGTTTGGGAGCCGTGCGTTGTTGTGCGCGGTAAGGGGCGGGTCGTTGTACGGGGCGCGGGGCATGACGCCGTTACCGGGGGGTTTGGGGGAACCGGTTCCCCCAACCGCCGTCTCCGACGGCTTCAGCGGCTTCCTGTGCACCGCGGCAAAGCCGGACTGTCAGCTGACCGTCGTTGTTCGGAGCGCGGGGCAAGACGCTTATAGAACAGCCGGAGGCTGCGGTTTTGACCCGTAAAACCGTGGTTTCAGCGCGAAATCCCTGGGAAACGCGGTATTGTTGAGACGTATTTTCAGGGCTACCCGCCGGCGTTTGAAGTCTAAACGCCGGCGTTTGAAGGCTACCCGCCGGCGTTTGAAGGCTAAACGCCGGCGTTTGAAGGCTAAACGCCGGCGTTTGAAGGCTAAACGCCGGCGTTTGAAGGCTAAACGCCG
>JAITHR010000112.1 GCA_031279895.1 Spirochaetaceae bacterium | reverse complement strand
TAAAACTGAATCATATCAGAGTAAAACTGAATCATATCAGAGTAAAACTGAATCATATCAGAGTAAAACTGAATCATATCAGGATAAAACTGAATCATATCAGGATAAAACTGAATCGTTCCGGGCCGTCTCCGACGGTTTCAAAAGCGTCTTGACCGCGCCCCGAACAACGACAAGCCCCTTACTACGCACAACAACGCACGGCTCCCAAACCGCGACCCGCCGGCGCGAAGCGTAGCCGCGCCGTAGCAGCACTGATTTACCCGGCGGACACGGTGTCGCACCGTTTGGAAACAACAGGCGGCCCTGTTTGAAACAGCCGGAGGCTGGGCGGCCTTGCTGAAGCCGTCGGAGACGGCGGAGACGGGGTTGACCATGGGGCGTAGGGGCTTTAGGATTCCGGCATGAATATATATGGTCCTTTGCGGGCGTCCCTGTTTATCTACGAGATTTTCCGCCTTATATTGATGGCGGTCGCGGCTTGGACACCCCTCGAAGACCCGTCAGGAACCGAAACGGCTATGAACGGGCTTTTCCCCTACGCGGTTTACGCGGTTCCCAACGCCCTGTTCCCCCTTATGACCTACTTTCTCCTGATCCGCCTCTCTTTATACAAAACGTACCTGCCCCTCTATATTGCCGGTAAAATCATCGGGGCCGCGTCGATTATAGGGTGGGCCGTCTTTTCCCTGCACGCCGTCGCGCCTATTGTTATCCGCGCCCTGCAAGAACCCGCGCTGCTCGCGTCGTTCGAACTCTCGACCGCGGAGCGTTCCCTCATACTTTTAAGCGGCGTCATGCTGGTCATAGCCGGCATGGACGCGCTTTCGGTTCTGGCCGGCGTCGCGCTCCACGGCAAACTCAACGGCCCGCCGGAAGACGGGCCCTGACGCGCCTACTCGACCCATGCGCGATCAACGCCCTGACATTCCTTAAGGTACGCAAGGGCGCCCTCTCCCGCGCCCGGGCCGTCGGCTTTTATCACCGCCTCCCCGTCGGCAACCGGAACGTGAATGAACACCGGAAACGCGCCGGAGGTCTCGGTAAGGAGCTTCCGCAAGGGATAGAGGCTCTCGTCCCGCTCCGCGGCCTCCCCGCACAGCCGGATATGCACCGCCCGAAACGCCGGCGCGCTTTCCGGGGCCGCAGGGGACCGGGCGCTTTCCCCCGCTTCCTCCGCGTCCCGCCGCAGCCTGTCCGCGTCAAGAAGCTCCTCGGCGATGAAGTCCGGGCGGTCGCGGTTTTCCCGCATATCCACCCGGCCCCGTACTGCCGCCACCTTGTCCGCGGCGACAACGTTCCGCGCCTTTTCCCACAGGTCCGGGAAAAAAGTCACGTCTATGTCCCCGTTGTAATCGCCCAGCACGGCGAAAGCCATGGTGTCGCCTTTCTTCGTGGTAACGAAGCGCAGGCTCTTTATAATCCCGATTACGGTGTAGGTCCCGTCCACTTTTTTGGTGAGGTTCCCCAGGTGCAGAGAAACGTTTTGTTTCCACGCGGCCTTGTAGTCGTCCATAGGATGGCCTGAGAAATAAAAGCCCAGAAGCTCCTTCTCGATGCTGAGTTTCTCCATCCATCCCCACTCCGGGTATTCCCGAAAGTCGAAGCTCCGCGTCTCCGTTTCCGGGGACTGGTCGAAAAGACCGGCCTGTCCCAGGCGCTTGTCCTCTTTGCCGCTCTGGGTAAACTCCACGGCCCGCTCCATGTTACCGTTCAAAACGCCCCGCCCCATGCCGAAGCAGTCGAAAGCGCCGGTTCTGATAAGAAGTTCCACGGTCTTTTTCCCCAGCGCCCGAATATCCGTCCGCTCAAGAAAGTCTATGAAATCGCGGTATTGCCCGCCCTCGGTCCGGCGCGCCACGATCTCTCTCGCCGCCTGCTCCCCCACGCCCTTAATGCCCAGAAAGCCGTACACGATCCTCCCGTCGGACACGGAGAAAAAGCGCTCCGACCGGTTCACGTCCGGCGGGTCAATGGCAAGCCCCATCCTGCGCGCTTCCTCGATGTAATCCGGCAGTTTGTCCGCACGGTCGATTTCGTTGGTAAGGTTCGCGGCCATAAATTCAGCGGGAAAATTGGCTTTGAGGTACGCGGTCTGGTACGCCACCACGGAATACGCGGCGGCGTGGCTCTTGTTGAACCCGTAGCCGGCAAAGGGAATAAGAATGTCGAATATCCTGGCCGCGTCTTTTTCCGAAAACCCCCGCGCTTTCGCGCCCGCGACGAACCGCTCCTTTTCCTTTTCCATCACCTCCTGCTTTTTCTTTCCCATGGCGCGGCGCAGAATGTCCGCCTGCCCCAGGCTGTAGCCCGCGATACGCTGGGCCACCTGCATGACTTGTTCCTGATACACGATAACCCCGTAGGTCTCTTTGAGGATGTCCTCAAGGCACGGGTCAGGGTACTCGACGGCGCGGCGCCCCCATTTGGAATCGACAAACTGGTCGATATGGTCCATGGGCCCCGGACGGTACAGGGCGTTAAGGGCGATAAGGTCTTCGATTTTGTTGGGCCGCGCCTGTTTCAGTGTCTTTTTCATGCCGCCGGACTCAAACTGGAAGACCCCGGCGCTTTTCCCCTCGCCCAACATCCGGTAGGTTGCCTCGTCGCGCTCGTTTATGCCTTCTATGGTGAAATCCGCGTTCTCCCCGCCGCGCCGCCGCACGAGTTCAACCGTATTCTTGATAAGGTCCAGGGTTTTAAGCCCCAGAAAATCCATCTTTACCAGCCCCTGGTCTTCAATAAAGTCCATGGTGTACTGGCTGGCCACGGCTTTGGTCTTCGGGTCCCAGCAGAGCGGCACGTAATCGGTAAGGTCGGTCTTGCCGATGACGATTCCCGCGGCGTGGATGCTGTTGTGCCGGTTTTTCCCCTCCAGTTTGCGGGCTATCTTGAAAAGCTCCTGATACCGGAACTGCGCCTCAAGCTCTTTGAGTTTCGGCTCGGCCTCGAAAGCTTTCTCCAGGGTCATCTTGGGGTCTTCGGGGATGAGCTTCGTCAGCATATTCGACTCTTCCAGGTTAAAGTCCAGGGCCCTCGCGACGTCTTTCAGCACCGCTTTCGCCTTAAGCGTACCGAAGGTAACGATCTGCCCCACGCGGTTCCGGCCGTATTTTCCGGTAACGTACTCGATGACCTCCTCCCGCCTTTCATTGCAGAAGTCAACGTCGAAGTCCGGCATGGAAACCCGCTCCGGGTTGAGAAACCGCTCGAAGAGGAGGTTGTATTTGAGGGGGTCAATATCGGTTATCCGCAGGGCGTAGGCCACGATGGAGCCGGCGCCGGACCCGCGCCCGGGCCCCACGGGAATCCCGCGCTCCTTGGCCCAGTTTATAAAGTCCGCCACGATGAGAAAGTAGCCGGTAAAGCCCATCGTAATAATCACGTCAAGTTCGTACTCCGCTCTGGGGCGCACCTCCGCTTCCCTTTCGGGGTAGCGCCGCGCAAGGCCGTCGAGGGCGAGGCGGCGCAGGTACTCGTCGGCGCCGGAAAAGCCTTCGGGTATCTCGAAGTCGGGAAGGAGCGGCCCGGGCTTGGGGATTTCCGCCCGGCACTTCTCGGCAATCAGCACCGTATTACGCACCGCCTCCGGGCAGTCGGGAAACAGGGCGGCCATCTCGTCGCCGCTCTTAAGGTAAAACTCGTTACTGTCAAAGCGCATACGCTTTTCATCGTTCCGCCGCTTCTGGGTGGAGATGCAGAGGAGGATGTCGTGCGCCGCCGCGTCTTCCTTATGAAGGTAGTGGATGTCGTTGGTAGCCACGAGGGGTATGCCGGTCCGTCCGGCAAGGTCCATGAGGCCCGCGTTGGCCTTTTTCTGTATGTCTTTCTTAAAGAGGTGGTCCTGTAGTTCAAGATAGAAGTTTTCAGGCCCGAGAAGCTCCTCGAAAAAGCGGGCGCGCTTTTCCGCGCCGGCGGCATCCCCGGCCAGAATGAGGCTGGGGATTTCACCGGAGACGCAGGCGGAAAGCCCGATAAGCCCTTCGTGGCAGGAAGTAAGTATCTCCTCGTCAATGCGGGGTTTGTAATAAAACCCTTCGGTGTAGGAGTACGACGAGAGCTTTATAAGGGAACGGTAGCCGGCAAGATCCTTTGCCAGCAGGACGAGGTGGTAGTATTTGTTCCCGTACTCGGAGCCGGATTTCTCAAAACGGGAGCCCTGGGCCATGTAAAACTCACTCCCTATGATAGGGCAAATACCGTGTTTCGCGCAGGCGTCCCGAAACTTGGGAACCCCGAACATATTGCCGTGGTCCGTGATAGCCAGGTGTTTCATGCCCAGTTCGGCGGCTCTCCGCGCAAGGCTTTCCACCGAGGCCGCGCCGTCCAAAAGGGAAAAATCCGTATGGGTATGCAGGTGTACAAAATCAGTCATAGGTGCCAGCATACCCCGCATCCCTCCCGCCCGCCTACCCTCCGCCGTCTCCGACGGCTTCAAACATGGCCGCCTGTTGTTTCAAAGTAGTGCAACACCGTGTCCGGTTACATTACCGGCTGCTGTTAAGGCGCGGCTACGCTCTCGCGCCGTCTCCGACGGCTTCAAACATGGCCGCCTGTTGTTTCCAAACGGTGCAACACCTTGTCCAGTTAGGGGGCTGGCTGCTGTTAAGGCGCGGCTACGCTTCGCGCAACGGCGGGCGGTTCGGGAGCCGTGCGTTGTTATGCGCAACAGCCTCCGACGGCTTCATAAGCGTCATGCCCTCCGCTTCAGCAGCCTCCGGCTGTTCTAGCATGGCCGCCTGTTGTTTCCGAATGGTGCAACACCGTGTCCGTTGAGCGGGCTTTCTGCTGTTTAGGCGCTGCTACGCTTCGCGCAACGGCGGACGGTTTGCAAGCGTCGCGTTGT
>JAITHR010000074.1 GCA_031279895.1 Spirochaetaceae bacterium | reverse complement strand
ACAAGGGTGAAACCGCCGTGGAAACCCCAGCGATGGGAAGAAGCAGAAATCTTGAGGAGCAAGCCTCGAAAGAGACCCAAGCCTCAAGCCCCTGCCTTTAGGCATGGGGTAGCTGACACTTTTCGTATACACTGATGGAAACGGGACTTAGAAAAATGAAAATAAAAGACCGCTACGCGCCGTCGCCTACGGGACTGCAACACATAGGCGGGATGAGAACCGCGCTTTTCAACTACCTTTTCGCCGTATCCCGCGGGGGAACCTTTGTTCTGCGCCTTGAGGACACGGACCGCGCCCGCTTTGACCGGCGGTTTGTGGAGAACCTTTACGATACCTTCGAGTGGCTTGGGATACGGTGGGACGAGGGGCCGGATATTGGGGGGCCGTCGGCGCCTTACGTCCAGTCAGAGCGTCTTGGGCTGTACGAAACACACGCCCGAAGGCTTCACGATTCGGGAAACGCCTACGAGTGCTTCTGTTCCACCGGCCGTCTTGCGGAACTCCGTGAGGCCCGGGGCGCGGAGAGCGGGTATGACCGGCGCTGCCGGACCATGACCGAAGCGGAGCGCGCCGAGCGGAAGGGGCGCGGGGAGGTTCCGGTGCTGCGCCTTAAAATACCCTTGGGCGAGACCACCGTGTTCTCGGACCGGCTTCTGGGAACTATCGCGTGGAAAAACGAGGATATAAACCCGGATCCGGTGCTTCTCAAGTCCGACCGGTTCCCCACCTACCACCTGGCGAACGTGGTGGACGACCACTTTATGGGGATTACGCACGTGCTTCGCGCCCAGGAATGGCTCGCGTCAACCCCGCTCCACGCGATCCTGTACCGCGCTTTCGGCTGGGAACCGCCTGAGTTCTGCCATCTTCCGATGGTAATGGGCCCGGACGGGAAGAAACTGAGTAAGCGGCACGGGGCCACGAGCGTGGACGAGTTCCGAAGGCTGGGCTGTCTTCCAGAGGCGCTGCTCAATTACGTGGCGCTTCTGGGATGTTCCTACGAGGAGGGCAAGGCGTTTTATACGCTTGCGGAACTGGCGGAGCGCTTCAGTCTCGACAGGCTCAACAAGGCGCCGGCGGTCTTTGACTACAAAAAGCTTGCGTGGTACAACGGGCATTACCTACGCGGGAAATCGGACGCGGAGCTTGCGGCTCTGGCCATGCCCTACGCCGTGGAGCAGGGACTTTTCGGCGCGGAAGGCGCGGCGCCCTCGGAGTCGCAAAGGGCCGGTTTCCTCGGGGCCATGCCCCTTATAAGGGAGCGGGCGTCGTTTCTGGGGGAAATACCGGACAAACTGCGCTACCTTTTCGCGGAGCCCGGGGTGCCGGAGGCCGGCGAGTTCATTCCCAAAAAGGCGGATCTTGACCGGACAATCGCGCTGCTCGAAGCCGGTCGCGCCTTTGTTCCCGAACTGGCGGTTTTAAGCGACGCGGAATGCGAGGCGCTCGTCAAAACCGGCGCGGAAAGGGTCGGGGCAAAACTGGGGGACCTTATGATGCCCCTGCGCGTGGCGCTTACCGGCTCGCGGGTAAGCCCGCCGCTCTTCGGCAGCGTCCGCGTACTGGGGCCCGATCGCGCCCTTGCCAGAGTTGACCGGGCTTTGGAGAAACTCCGATCCTCCTGCGGCCCCTCTTCCCCGTGATGGGATGATACGATGAAACGCGCTTCCCGTTCCGGTATGTCCGAAAGACCCCGGCACGGGGAGCGGCCTTGAACTTGAAAAGGAGCGATACCGGTGCAGATACAAACTTCCCTCACCCCTGTCCACGTCCAGGAACAACGGTTCAAACTGAGTCCCCAGCTCTATCAGTCCCTGCGCCTTATGGAGCTTCCGCTTATGGATCTCCGCGAAAAGATAGGGGAGGAGCTTGCGCGTAATCCGGCTCTGGAAGTGCTTAAGGAGCCCGGTGGCGCCGTGTCCCTGGACGCCGCCGCGCCGCCTAAGGAGGGGGAGGAGTACTTCGAGGCGGCCTCTGACCCCGGATTCGTCCGCACCGGAGGCGAGGAGGCGTCCCGTACCCACCGGAGCTTTATCGAGGGGGCGCTCGCCCGCGCCGAAACGCTTCAGGAACACCTCCTCCGGCAGTTCCGCCTTGAGCCTGTTGACGGGGACATCCGCCGCATAGGGGAGCTTCTTATCCAGAACCTGGACGGCGACGGGTTTCATAAGGAGCCTGTGGCACTGCTTCTCAAAGGGGAGCCGGCGGCGCGGATAGAGCGGGCCATGAATATCGTGCGGAGGCTCGATCCGACCGGGACCTGCACCGCGGACTACCGAGAGTCCCTTCTCGCGCAGATAGAAATCCGCGGAGAAAGCGACCGGGACCTCGCACGGGCCATCCCCTACCTTGCGGAGCTTGAGCGGGGGAAGTTCGATCTGGTAGGGAAAAAACTCCGCTGTTCCGCGCCTGAGGCAGAGCGTCTCCTTAGGCGCATACAAACCCTCTCCCCGTTTCCCGGAAGGCGCTTTTATGCCGGGGATACCCGCTACGTCGCGCCGGACGTGCAGATACTGGAAAAAGAGGGGGGCTTTGTCATCCGCCTTAACAACGAGGATATTCCGGTGCTGGGTATCCATCCTTTTTTTATGCAGGTATCCTCCCGCGGATCCGGCAGTCCCGAAGACCGGCAGGCGCGGGATTTCGCCAGGGAGAACATCAGGGAAGCCCGCTGGTTCATCCAGTCCATAAACCAGCGCAACCATACGCTCCTGCGGGTTTCGAGAGCCATCCTGCTCTTCCAAAAGCGGTTCTTCGAGAAAGGCCCCCGTTACCTCGCGCCCCTTACGCTGCGGGACATCGCCTCGGAGATCGGTGTCCACGAGACCACCGTTTCCAGAGCCTCCCACGGGAAATATATGCAGACCCGCTGGGGTATCTTCGAGATACGCTATTTCTTTACCAATTCCATAAGCGGCTCCGGGTCCCAAGGCTCCCCTTACTCCAAGGAAGGGGTCAAGGAGATAATCAAAGACATTATCTCTCGGGAGAGCCGGCGCTTTTCGGATCAGGAAATCGCCCGCATCCTTGCGGAACAGGGCATCCCCCTGGCAAGGCGGACCGTGGCCAAGTACCGCGCCGAGCTGGAACTGGGCTCTTCTTTCACCCGCCGCAGGCCCGGGGGCGCCGAGGCCCTCGCCGACGCGCCGGACGCGCCCGCCTTAGAGTAGGCTATAAGGGCGCGGAAGCGCGGGAATACAAAGAGAATAAAGAGAAATAGAGAGAAATAAAGAGAAAAAAGAAAAAACTTGATTTATAGCTATATGCGGGATAGGCTTAAAGGTATGTGCCTTTCCGCGTCAGAAAATATTTCACCCATGCCTATCCTGAAAGAACATGAAGCGCGGCTGCTTGAGGAGATAGAGTCCTACCTTGCCGGCGCCTGTCCCGAAGAAAACAAGACGGTACAAGAGCGGTTCCGCTGCCTTCGCGGTCTGGGGGAGGCTATCGCCCGTTTTCCTTCGGTACGCGCCTCGGAGAACCTGCGGGACGAGGACAGCCTGATAAAATCCCTCGCGGGCTTCGCCTCTCCCTCCCACCTCTTTCATATTCCGACGCGGGTTGTGGCTATGCGCGGTTTTCTGGTGGCCAAGTTCCACGCCTTCTCCCTGCTCTCCCATGTATCGCGGGATACGGAGCGGTTTTATTACCCGATACGTCAGACCCTCCTTTCGATTATCTGTACGCTTATGGTCGAGGACGTGTATTTCGCCTGCCTTGAGGACCCGGCGTTTTCAAAGGAAAGCAAAACGGACATCGCGCAGGACCTCCTCGGCCTGTGGGACACGGGCAAGGAGCCGTGCGCGGTGAGCCACCTTCCCGCGATGGAGGCGCTCTGGCGGGCGCGGGACGAGGCGCCGCCGAGTTTCGGCACCATGGAGGGGTCGAGCGAGCTTATCCGTTTCTCGATGGACATGGAGGAGTATTGGCCCGGTTTTCTGCTCTCCCAGTCCGGCTATAACGAGACCTGCTGGGCTTTGGAGGAGTTTCTCTTCGGGCTTTCTTACGAGGAGATACAAGCGGTGCGCTCGTGGCTGGTACGCTTCGGCCTCAGCGCGGTGGGGCGGGACGAGGTGCGCTCCTATGTGGGGAACCGTCATGCCTACGGGACCTTTAAGAGCGCTGACCCCAGGGCCATCTATGATTTTTATATCGAGCGTCAGGACGCGGCGCTTTTCCGGCGCCGGCTTTTCCTCCCCGGTCCAAAGCGTACCCTGGAGGAGCTGTACCTCAAATACCTGGTGGCCCTTGATCGCTCCGCCCCGTCTCCGACGGTTTCATAAACGTCATGCGAAGCGGCTCAAAGCAGGCAAAGTCCGCCTAGAGGCGGGGCGTGGTAAGCGGACAGTCGTTGTTTGGGGCGCGTGGCGGGAAGCTGTTTAGAACAGCCGGAGGCTGTGAAGCCGTCGGAGACGGCGCGAGAGCGTAGCCGCGCCTTAACAGCAACCAGCGAAGTAAACGGACACGGTGTTGCACCATTATCAAACAACACGCGGCCATGCTGTGCCACCCGCCGCCGGCGGGTTATTGTTTTTCGTAGCGCTCGGTTTCGCGTGAGATGTATTCCAGAGCAACGCCGGCTTTTTGAAACAGTGCCTCTGAGTCCGTCGGGTCATGGTAGCGCCGCTGGCACACCACCCGTATAATGCCGCAGTTAATAATGAGCATGGCGCAGGTTCTGCACGGGGTCATCTTGCAGTACAGGGTGGCGCCGGCGATGGCGATGCCCCGTTTGGCGGCCTGGCAGATGGCGTTTTGTTCCGCGTGTACGGTTCTGACGCAATGGGTGGTAACGCTTCCGTCTTCGTGGAGCGTTTTTTTAAGGTGGTGTCCAACCTCGTCGCAATGGGGCAGGCCCGCGGGCGCACCCACATAGCCGGTTACTAAAAGCTGGTTATCCTTTGCAATGACGCATCCTGAGCGACCTCGGTCGCAGGTGGCGCGTTTGGCTATGGCGTCGCAGACTTCCATAAAGTATTCGTCCCAACTGGGACGGCGCATCACGGTCATGGCTTTCTCCTCTCCCCGCCGTCTCCGCCGCCTCCGCCGGTTTCAAACAAGGCCGCCTGTTGCCTCCGAATGGTGCAACACCATGTCCGTTTAGGGGGCTTGCACAGCCCAGGCGCGGCCCGTGTCCCACGGTTTCAAACATGGCCGCTTGTTGTTTCCGAATGGTGCAACACCATGTCCGGTGAGCGGGCTGGCACAGCCCAGGCGCGGCCCGTGTCCCACGGTTCCGGCAAGGCCGCCTGTTGCCTCCGAATGGTGCAACACCATGTCCGTTTAGGGGGCTTGCACAGCCCAGGCGCGGCCCGTGTCCCACGGTTTCAAACATGGCCGCCTGT
>JAITHR010000021.1 GCA_031279895.1 Spirochaetaceae bacterium | reverse complement strand
GACTTCGTGACGCTCGGCCTCGTAGCCAAAGACACGAAACCCACCTCTATCGACCGGCCCGTAAGCCACGTGCAGATTATGCTCCGGTATCAGGGGTACAACGTGCTGATTGTCGTCATTAAAACCATGCTTGGAGACCCGCCCGCTGACGACGACTACTACGTGCAGCTGGTCAGAGGGACCATGCCCCAGGGCGGCGCCACCTTGGAACAGGCAGCGGGGCCGAAGCACTACCTTATGAAGCCGCCGTCCGACGGCGAGGGGCTTCAAAGCGTGGTCAACACCCAGCGTTCCGTGGAGCGGGTGTCGTTCCCGCCGGAAGAGGGCGGCATGACCGCGTATTTCTGCGCCCGCTACGTGAACAGCAAGGGCGAGGAAGGGCCCTGGGGACCGGTGGTCGCGGCAATCATCCCCCGCGCCGACAACCCCCTGGGCGCGGATACCGGCGACGCGCCCTGAACCGCCGGCGGCGGAGGCACATAAGCGTCCTGCGAAGCGGCCTGCACCAAGCCCGTCTGTTTAGGGGCGGTGCGCGGTAAGCCGTTGAAACCGTCGGAGGCTGCGCGAAGCGTAAGCCGCGCCTTAGCAGTAGCCGGTAACGTAACCGGACACGGTGTTGCACCACTCGGAAACAATACGCGGCCCTGTTTGAAGCCGTCGGAGACGGCGCGGGAGCGTAGCCGCGCCTTAGCAGTAGCCGGTAACGTAACCGGACACGGTGTTGCACCGTTTGGAAACAACAGGCGGCCATGCTGTGCCTCCGGCGCCGCCGGCGGTTGATAGAAAGGGCGGGGCGTGTTAGGATACTATATATAAAGATTAAAGAGCGATGAACATAAGGAGTTTCGTATGCTGAAAAAGAAAATAATTGCCGGATTAGGGGCGGCTCTGGCGCTGTTCGCAGGATGCGTGCCGGACGAATCGCCGTCAGAGCCGGAGCCCGTGCCTATTACGCCGGTTTCCACCGCGACCGCGCTTTACAATGTGGACGACGGGCCTATACGACAGGTCGGCACCGTGCAGGACGCCGAAACCACGGTAACTCTTAGCAACTTAGCGGGCCACAGCGTCTATCTCGTCAAGGTAAACCGGGGAAGCGCTTCGGTGTCCGCAGGGAGAACCGGCCACGCCTATACCGCAGGGCCCGCCCAGAACATCCGCGCCGCGTCCCTTCCCGACTGGCCAGCCAGTTCTGGTACGAGCCGGTACGACGGGGGCGCTGTTGGAAATGGCATGGTGCGGCGCGCCCATCTTGAAGCCCAGAGGTATAACAGCAACCCCCGCTTGTACGGCCACGGACGGAGCCTTGCGGCGCCCCGCAGCGCCGGCGGAACTCCGCAATTCACGGTTGCGAGCGTGAATGATACGAGGCAGTTTCATGTGGAGAACGCCCAGGGAGGCTGGATACAGATAACCGCGACCCTAAGAGCCCAGTCCAATAAGGCGAACGTGTGGATACCGAATGAAAGCTTTGATGATTCATCGGGCAGTGCCACTGATAACAAAATTACCACGGCGCAGGCGGAGGCAATGGCCAATAAGTTTGATATTATCTACGGATATGAAACACCGATATTCGGGTTTGAATACGGCGGCGGCAGCGGCGGCATTTACACCGGACAGCCATCCGGCGGGGTTGACGGGGATCCCCGCGTACAGATCCTGGTGTATGACATTGACTACGACGCCGGTGTTTCAAAGAGCTCCTTTGTGGTGGGATACTTCTGGGGAAAAGATATGGAGGTCGGCGCCCACTCCAACCAGGCCGAACTCTTTTATATGGACTCCGAGGCCACGGACAACAACCCCTCCCTTGCCTATTCCACGTTGGTACACGAGTTCCAACACATGATAAACTTCAACCGGAAATATATGTTACATGACCGGGCGTCCGCCACGTGGTTTGACGAGATGCTCTCCATGGTGGCGGAAGACATGATTAGCCCCCTCATAGGAATTCCCGCAAACGATCAGGGTCATCCTATTCAGGGCAGGGTTCCCCCGTTTCTCGCGGTGTATGACCGCGCCGGCATAACCCAGTGGAACACGAGCAACCCGCTCGTCTCCTACTCCATCGCCTACAGTTTCGGGGCCTACCTTGCCCGCAATTACGGCGGCGCGAATCTTGTGAAAGCCATCATGGATGATAATTATGTTGACGACGCGGCCATATCAAACGGTCTTACCGCTACAGGCGCCATTACCGGTAGCAGCCCCTTCCAGGACGCCCTCCAGCACTACGGGGAAGCGCTTATTTTTAGCGGAAACCGTAAGCCGAGCGGCGCCAAGGTATTCGATACGACAAGCACCGTACAAATACCCTCCGGCACTGGCGCTACCTACACCTTTTCGGCGTTTGACATTTGGAACATGGAAAACCCTCTCACGAACCAAAACGGGCCGGTAATATGGAGTCTTGACTGGAAATTCGCCATGCAGCCCTATTCAATCATCGTCCAATCCCTCAATGAGTGGCAGAACGTTACCGGAGACCTCCGTATTACCGTAAACGGGCCTGCGATCAATACGGTCAAACTGTATCTCATGGTGCGCTAGGCGGGCCGGATGGTACAGGTAACCGATGTAACGGTCTATTATGAAAAGAACGAAAAGAACCAAAAGAGCGAACCCGCGGAACCGGCGCTCTCAGGCGTCAGTTTCTCCCTCGGCGCGGGCGGGCGCCTCGCGCTCATGGGCGCGAACGGCGCGGGAAAGTCCACCCTGCTCCTCACGCTTATCGGGGTGCTGCTTCCCGCAACCGGCGAGATAACCGTCGCCGGCATTCCGGTTCGGCCCTCGCGCCTGCGGGACCTGCGGCAGCAGGCGGGCATGGTGTTCCAAAACCCCGATGACCAGCTTTTCATGCCCACCGTCGCGGAGGACGTGGGGTTCGGTCTCCGCAATTACGGCGTTGCCGAAGCCGAGGCCCGTGCGCGGGTTGACCGCACCCTGTCCCGTCTGGGGATAGGGCACCTGAAACACCGCTTCTCCCACCGGCTTTCAGGCGGGGAAAAGCGCCTCGCGGCACTTGCGGGCGTGCTGGTCATGGAGCCGTCCTTCCTCCTCCTCGACGAGCCTTCTTCGTTTCTCGACCCCAAAGCCCGCCGGACCCTCACGGCGGTTCTCGCGGGCCTCCCGCAAGCCATGCTCCTTGCCACCCACGATACCGACACGGCGCGGGCGCTCTGCCCGGACACGCTCATCCTGAAAAACGGGCGGGTCTTTGCCTGCGGACACACTGCGGACATCCTTACCGACGCCGCGCTCCTTGCGGAAGCGGGGCTCTAGGCAGCGGCTAAAAACCCCGAAGGCTCAGGTCCCGCACCATATCGCGGTACAGTTCCGGTATGTCCACGCCGGAAATCCGGCGCTTCCGCATATCAAGAATATCCCGATGGGAAATCCCCTCGCTCCGTATCTTGCGCGCGTTTTCCCCCCAGCAGGCGGACCACTCGCTTACCACCCCGTCGTTAGGCCCGCGGTTCTTACTGATATACGCATAGGTCGCGTGGAAAAGCCAGTCGTCCTCCGGCTTGTTCATAACGGTATAGAGGCTCTGGAAATACACCCGCGGATCCGGCGGCGTCTCTTCGTTAAAGCGCCGCATATTCTCGGTGGTTACGTCCCGCATCATTTGATAGAGGTCCGGCACGGCGTCGCCGGAGAGCCTGCCGAACCGCTCCACCAGCGCCCGCACCGGCGGGGTATAGAGTATCTTCCATGACGCCACCTCGTCCGCCAGTTCCGCGCCGCGGTGCGGGGTGGAAATCGTGGTAAGACTCGCCACCCTGTCGCCGAAATCGTGGCGGCTTATGAGAAACCTACAGTCAAGACCGCCCTTCGAGTGGGCGATAAGGTTTACTTTAGGCGCTCCGGTCTCGCGCATGACCTTCTCGACCGTCTCTTTCAGTATGAGCGCGTTGCTCTCCGAGCCGCCCCATGCGTCGGTGTTGCCGAAGTACACCGGTATTCCCGCGCCGCGCAGAACCTCCGGTATCCTCCCCCAGAAACCAAACACACCCTTCCGGTCATGGACGCTTATGCCGTGAACCAGCACGACCGGATAGCGCAGGGGGATTTTCCCGCCGGAGATCCCCGTATCCCCTTCCGCCGCAGCGTCCCGCCGCGCCGGTTCGACCGCGTACCGTGCGTTTTCCCGCGCATACCGCGCTCCCGAAAGGGAAGAAAGCAGCGCCAAAACAACAAACGGCGCGTTCGCGACTATTTTCCGTATCATCATATC